>JBGOZZ010000001.1:0-16921 GCA_041480465.1 Methanoregula sp.
TGGATCGTTCGCCGATACCATCATAAAAAGGGTTGTACAGGACAAAATGTTTCCTGCCATGCGGGGAACCGTCTTCATTGACAAGCTCAAATGGCAGTCCTGTGAGCTTGCCAGCAAACTCCAGCGGATTTGCCAGTGTCGCGGTCGAGAGAATGAACTGCGGTGCTGAACCATAAAAATGGCACAGGCGCACCAACCTACGGAGCAATAAAGCGATATGGGATCCAAAGACACCCCGGTACCGGTGCGCCTCATCTATCACAATAAACTTCAGGTGAGAGAAGAACGGGCGCCACTTCGCGTGCCATGACAGCACCTGGTGGATTTCATGCGGATTGGATATGATGATCCGTGAGTTCTCACGAACCGCTGCCCGTTTTGACTGCGGGGTGTCACCATCGTAGATCGCTGGCCGGGCTGAGATACCGGTAAATTGCGCCATCTGTTCAAGGGTGGCGAGCTGATCATGGGAGAGCGCTTTGGTTGGGTACAGGTACAGTGCACGTGCCTCCGTGTCCGATTCAAGCCCTTCGAACACCGGAAGGTTGAACACGAGAGTTTTGCCACTGGCAGTGGGCGTGGTGATAATCACATTTTTTCCGGTTCGTATGCGGTTGACAGCCTCGCACTGGTGGGAATAGAGGCGAATCCTGTGCTGCCTGAGATACGATTCAAGGGTATCATCAAGAGGCATGTCAAGCGTCCCGTACCGTGGAGGGACCGGTCCGGTTGATTCAGTGTATATCATCCGGTTGCGGTACAAGGGGTTCACACTGAGGAGACGGATAACATCAGCAACAGCCATAGGATTCCTCCAGCAGATGGAAAAAGAGCAGGGCGAGCGATACGACATCCTGCTTATTGTGCTCAATAATAGGGACCAGAGGACCACAGTTGCCTGTCTTCAGGTAGGTTTCATAGAATTCCGGTACCATCTGACCGGGGATATCCTTATCACGGCAGATGCCAAGGATTGCCTTTTCAAGCGCAGTAAGGCGGAGGGAGGGGAGATGGTCCTTCCATCTCCTCCGGCTGAAATGAAGGACATCGAAATGGGGTATTCTTGCCAGAGACTCCATACCATAGTAGGCAAGACGGTCTGAGATGTAAGGAACATCAAACGATTTGCCGTTGAACGTAACCAGTGCCGGGCGATCGCCGGACAGGTGATCGAGCGTCGCGGTCAGTGCCGACTGTTCCTCATCGATATCCCGCAGCAGGTACTGGTGGACTGCAAGGTTGCTATTCTCGACAGTACCAACACCGAAAAGAATGATAGGACGGGAAAAAAGACCGAGCGTTTCAATGTCAAGAAATACGTAATCTTCCTGTTCGTGGAGTCCTGCCGTCCCGAGAACACAGGGTTGAGATTTTGCATGCCTGCAGCCAATTAAATCCATAATTTCTGCAGAACTGCCGCCATGCAGGCATTTGAGCACCTCGTGGGCATTTGACCGGAACCTCGGATGCTGCATCAGATCCGGTAATGTACGGTAGCCTTTTGACCTCAGCCGGGCTTGTGTCCTTGGCCCGATACCATGTACGAGCGTAAGGTCATTTAAAATTTCGAACCTGAACCGGTCAATATCCACCGCCGGGATCCTGATGTTCTGCAGGCTTTTCTGCAAAAAACAGGCGCCTGCCTGGTTGAAAATCTCACTACCCGAAAAGACATCATCAAACGGGACGTCCTGGTATTTCGCAACCAGTATATCGAGCTGGTGACGCGCCTGATCATAATCTGATGAAAAAACGACACTGTTTGCAAAACTGGTTCCAAAAACATTTCCGTGACGGACAACTTCGTATTCCCGCATAGTCTCCATGCGCTGCTGCCAAAGGGCACCAATGCGTGCATGGGCATGTATAGCCGGCATTGTCTGAATACAAAAACGGCGTCCGGCATTTAAGCATCCAGCCGTGTGGGGTGAAAGTAAATTCCTGAGATTTTTACCTTCAATCCTTGGCATGACGATGATATTTAGTCTTCTTGAAGAGGAAGTCCCTTTTCCGGAGGTGATTCTGTGAAATTGGATATGCCGGGTTTCGATGTGGACAAGTTCCTCCCTGAAATGACCATGCAGAAAATTACACCGATAAAGTATCTCAATGATGCAAAAAATAATCAATACAGTAAGTGTCAGAATATCATATGCTGATTATATGAAGGGCTGGACTGCATGAAGGACATCAAGGGATTTCTCATTGATCTCGATGGTGTCCTCTATGTTGGAGACACTGCCATCGAAGGAGCAAGTGATGCAATCGGATTGCTCAGAAAACGGAAGTACCGATACCGTTTCGTTTCCAACACCACACGCAAATGCCGGAGAACAATTATAGAACGGTTGTCAAAAATGGGGTTTGTTATTTCGGAAGAGGAAGTGATCACACCACCAGTTGCCGCAAACGCCTATATGAAAGATACCGGAAAACAACACTGTTACCTTCTTACTACAGGAGATGCTGAGCAGGATTTTGAGCAGTCACGCCTTTGCACGCATGAGGGAATGATAGATTGTGTCGTCATTGGCGATGCCGGTGATAGGATCACCTATAACAGCCTCAACACTGCATTCCGTCATCTCGTGAATGGAGCTGAGTTGATAGCACTTGAAAAGGATAGGTTCTGGATGGCCCCTGATGGACTATCATTATCAGCGGGGCCGTTTGTGGATGCTCTTGAATTCGCAACCGGAACAAAGGCAACATTAATTGGGAAACCCTCTAAAGCATTCTTTGATCGTGCTCTTTATGATATGGGTCTACGATACGATCAGGTTGCTATGATTGGTGATGACATTATCACTGATATCACTGGATCTCATATGTTGGGTATGAAAAGTATCCTTGTCAAAACAGGGAAATACAGGAAAGATGCAGTAAACAACTCGGTGATAAAACCCACATATACCATCGACTCTCTTGCACACTTGATTGAAATTCTGTAATGTCCGAAATGGTAAAAAAGGGTTGGTAATGAGTAATCATTCGATAAAGTTTTTTATTGGTCTGGTGCTGATAATCATTTTAATCCTTTCAGCAAATTCAATATCCGGGATCCTATTTCCCAATGAATCTACAATAGCACCGCGAATAATACCTGATCCTGTAAAGATTCAGACACCTCCTTTTATCATTTCACAAACATTCCCGTTTGAAAACACAAAGGTATCCATATCATTTCCTGTCAATGTTTCTATCCTTGAAGGGACGAGAAATACTGGAAAAGTAACATCGATTTATGATAACTATTCAGATACCTTATGGATTGCAGATGGGTATCGTGCAATGGTGAAGGATCCTGCACAAGATCAAATATTTTCAGATCTTCTCAAAGAACTTAACAAAGTCAGACTTCTTCAGGGGCTCTCCGATGACGAATACCTCGAGCTTATGGCAGTCTATGTCCAATCACTCCGGTATGAATCTCTGGAGCAGAATCCGGCAAAATTCCCGGTAGAAACTATCATTGACGGTGCCGGAGACTGTGACGATAAAAGCCTGCTATTAGCCGGACTTTTAGACCGGGAAGGCTATTCTGTCGCGCTCCTGTCATTTGGACCCGAGGCACATATGGCAATCGGAGTCGGTTCAAACGATTATCTCTACAAAAAAACGGGATACGCATTTATCGAAACAACTAATTACTCGTTTGTTGGGGTGCCAACTGATACACTTGGAGATAACCTGACCCTTTATTCTGATCCAGCTATTATCGTTATCAGCAAAGGAAAGAAACTTTACAGCCGCGGGAATGATACACGCTATATTCACGACAATTATTTAGAATCAGATAAGAAAGTAAAGGAACTTGCATCGCAGCTCAAAGGTCTTAATGATGACCTTATGGCAAAACGGATAAGAATCGGCGAACTTGATTCGCAGATTGCCCAGCTGAGAAATTCAGGCAATATAAGGGAATATAATTCGCGGGTCCTGGCATATACAACGCTTGTTTCTATCTATAATACCCGGCTTGCTTCCTACAGCCAAATTTATACAGAGTATGAAATGTACGCAGGTATCCACAATTACATCTTCGAACATAAGTATGACAGGAAGGGAGTTTATGATTATGTAAAACAGAACATGCCGTTCTGATAGAGACACCTCTCATTTATTTTTTTAGTCCTGGTCAAGAACAATAACTGATGGTTGGGGGTATTCCAACGAACAGACTGCTCCATTCTCCCCCACAGTAACAAGTCGATGTAACGCCGTTTCACAGTATTGGAGTGAGACATCAATTCCGATAAAGCGCCGGTGTAGTTTCCACGAGACGAGCGTCGTTGTCCCTGCACCGTTAAATGGGTCAAGCACGATATCATTTTTATAAGAGAAAAGTTTTATCAGCCGCCGGGGCATTTCCTCGGGAAACATCGCAGGGTGGTTATAATGTCTCATCTTTATTTCAGGGGGGAACGACCATTTGCCAAGGACCCATTCCTTGAATTCGTCAGCGGTGATATCGATATCTTCACGCCGCCCTTCCTTCTTGTGAGTCTCCTTATCAAAGACTTCGATAAACTCCCAGGTGTATTTTATATATGGCATGGATGGGGATTTCCAGCTCCCCCATGCAGTATATTTTGCGTTATAGTTATTCTTCTCCCAGAGAATCTCTGCTTTCCAAAGAAGTCCGAGGCTTAAAAGCTGGTGAGAGATGTAATGATGGGTCGGGACGTAATCCGAGAAAAGAGGCTGGATATTCACAGCAATCCGCCCGCCGGGCTTAAGTACCCGTTCGCACTCACGCCACACGACCCTGAGTTTTTCAAAATAATTATTCCACTCATGGGTGTCATCGTGAGGGTCCTGTGCGTATGCATGCCCGAAATTGTATGGAGGAGACGTGATAATCAGGTCAATACTTCTGTCAGGAAGGCGGGCAAGAGCCCTGAGTGCATCTGCACATATGATGCGGTTCACAAATGGTAAAATTTCATGCGGTTCGCTGGATATAACAGCAGTTTTTGCGCCTTTCGAACCCTTCCGGATACCGGCCTTTCCCTGCTTGTCGTATATCTTCCCAGAATTCATGAAAAGTAATCCATTGTATAAATTACCAGATGATCTGTTAAAGGATGCGAAAAACGTTCACATTTTTTTGGTAGCTTGAAAAGCGTTTAATGCAGTAATCGACATAATCTCTACGATTATTCTATGCTGCATATCGAAGACCTGCATGTGAAAGTTGGCGACAAGGAAGTGTTGCACGATATAAACCTTCACATCGAAGAAGGAGAAACGCATGTTCTGCTTGGTCCCAACGGGTCAGGTAAAACAACACTCCTCATGACAATAATGGGATTTACCAGTTATTCGATCACGGATGGGAAAATCATCTTCAAAGGAGAAGATGTGACAACAATGAAAGCTCATGAACGGGCGCAACGGGGAATTGGTATGCTCTTCCAGCGACCCCCGACTATATCCGGACTGAAGCTTGGTAAAATGCTCACCGCCATTTCGCGGCTCAAGGAGACGAATATTCCTGAACTCGCCAAATCAGTTCACATGGACAAATTTCTGGAGCGTGATATCAACAAGGGATTCTCAGGGGGAGAGATCAAGCGTAGTGAGGTGCTGCAGCTGATGATCCAGAATCCGGACTTTGTTATGCTCGATGAACCGGAAAGTGGCGTAGACCTTGAAAATATCTCACTCATCGGAACTGCAATAGGCTCACTTCTTGAAAAAGACAAGCATCTCATCAAACGTACAAAAAGCGGGCTTGTGATCACTCATACCGGGTTTATTCTTGATTATATCGATGCTGACAAGGGACATGTGATGTGCGATGGAGAGATCAAATGTCACGGAAATCCACGGGAAATCTTAAAAGATATCAAACAACGCGGATACAAGGAGTGTCTCGAATGCCGTCACCAGTAAAAAGTCCTGAATTCTCAAGAGCTGATCAGGATCGTGTAGCCCAGGTTGGTATCGACCTTGCCATGAAAAACCGTTGCGGCAGCTATCTCCAGATGGACCAGGATGTTGTCCATGCTGAATGCTCACAGCAGGGCATAGAAGTCCTCTCGTTTAAGAAAGCAATGGAAAAGTATGACGGCATGAAAGAGTATACTTGGCAGGCAGTATCACCGGAAAAAGATGACATTACCCGGTACGTTGCGGCACAGAAAGACCCGAAGGGTTACGTAATCATTGCGCATAAGGGTTCAAACAATATCCTCCCCATCCAGGCCTGCCTCTATCTCGGTCACGAACAGATCCAGCATGTCCATAATATTATCGTAGCTGAAGAGGGTGCTGAACTCCACATCATATCGGGGTGCACAAGTGGGGCGCATGTGGGTAAAGGTGGCGCTCACTATGGGATCTCCGAATTCTTCGTACAAAAAGACGCCAAGATCAGTTTCACGATGATCCATAACTGGAGTGAGGATATTGAAGTGTATCCTAGGAGCGCCTCAATAGTTGAAGATAACGGGGTGTTCCTTTCCAACTATGTCTGCATGCAACCGGTGAAAAAAATCCAGATGTACCCTACAGCAACCCTCAAGGGAGTCAACACTGTCGCACGGTTCAGCAGTGTTGTCATCTGCACGGCAGGTTCGTATATGGATCTCGGTTCCAGGGCCATATTGGAAGGTAAGGGAGCAAGCGCTGAGTTGATCACCCGCGCCATCACAAAAGGCGGTACTATCATATCACGGGGTCACATCAACGGAAAAACTGCAGGGACCCGCGGTCATCTTGAATGCAAGGGACTTATCCTGAAAGACGGTATTATATACGCGATTCCGGAAATCGAGGGATCTGTTGTCGGCACAGAGCTCTCTCATGAGGCTGCTGTGGGCAAACTTGCAAAGGATGAGATAGAGTACCTGATGTCACGTGGACTTGACGAGGATGAAGCGACAGCAACAATTATAAGGGGATTTCTTGATGTGAAGATTGCCGGGCTTCCCGAAGCTTTGCAAAAACAGATTGACGCATCCATCGATGAAGCGGAAAAAGCTGGGTTCTAAAAGAAGTGAGACAATGCACCTGTATCCACGATCTGATGAACGAAATCGTATGGTGGAGCGCCAGATTGAAGCCCGGGGTGTCCGGAATCCCAGGGTGCTTGCAGCAATGCGTGAGATTCCTCGCCACATCTTTATTCCCTCTCCCTACGATCGCTCGGCATACGAGGACAGCCCGCTACCCATTGGAAACGGACAGACCATCTCCCAACCTTATATCGTAGCGCTCATGACTGAACTGCTCAAGCCCGAACCAAACGATAATGTACTCGAAATTGGAACCGGATGTGGTTATCAGGCTGCAATTCTGGCAAAACTTGTTAGAAAGGTAACTTCCATCGAGCGGATCCCAGCGGTTGCCGACCTCGCCAGGTCAAACCTTACAGCTCTAGGTTTTTCAAACGTTGCGGTAATTACCACTGACGGGACACTCGGATATCCTGAAAATGCACCCTATAATGGGATCATTATTACTGCGGCAACCCCTTCAGTGCCCAAGCCCCTCATCGCGCAACTGGCAGAAAATGGCAGACTGGTGGCTCCAGTCGGGGGGCGGGAAATTCAGGAACTGGTGGTGCTTTCCCGGCATAGTGGTGTTATTTCCCAGGAACTCCACGGCGGTGTCAGATTCGTACCCTTGATTGGAGAGCACGGATGGGAGGGTGGCTAAGAATCGTGAAAATTTTTGATATCTCTCGCCCACTCTGTGATGACATACTTGTATATCCAGGGGATATCCATCCCAGATTCCATCAGGAAAACCGGGGGCAATATTTGATTAGCGATATGCATCTGAGTACCCATACCGGTACGCATATCGATGCTCCTGTTCATTATCTTAAAACCGGTGATACAATTGATACTATTCGATTATCCAATCTCATAGGAAAGTGCCGTGTGCTGGATGTGGCCGGGGCAGGCAAAAGTATCACAGCCGATCATCTGAAGGGCAGGTTGGATGGCGTCAGCCGGTTGCTTCTTAAAACGTCATTTTCCGGGACTGACCGGTTCGATGAGATGTACCCTTCTCTTGCACCTGCTGCGGCGCATATGATTGCGGCATGCGGAATGAAATGCATCGGTATCGATACCCCATCCATCGAATCCTATAGCGGTGATGGATCTGTTCACCGCATACTCCTTTCCTGTGACTGTATTATTGTCGAGCTCCTTGACCTCTCGAATATAGAAGAGGGGGATTATGATATGGTGGCACTTCCCCTTCGATTGAAAGGACTGGATGGTTCTCCCGCCCGTGTTGTGCTGATGGAGAGAAACGGGGATTAAGGATGGATATTATTATCGAATCTGCGAAAAAAATCAAAGCGCTCCTTGAAAACAGCGGGTGCGAGGAATGCAGCGTCTTGCTGGATGTCGATGCTGACATAGTATATTGCCAGTATGACAAGGGTGCATGCATGGTGGCAACATTCGGGGGAAGGAGTGCGGAATTTGTCACTCAGGATCCCATACGTGCACAGACAAAAATCTCGTTTATGTTCGATGCACCGCTCAACACACCCTCCACACGATCTGCTGCTTGTTCGATTGTAAATGTCGCCGCAGGGTTTTTCTGTATTTCAAGGATACTTCACTCTTGTCCGGAATCTTCTCACACTGACTGTTGTAAACAACTGGAATATGAAATAAAGGGAAAGAGAATCTTTTGCATTGGCAGTATGCCAGCTTTAGAGACTGCATTCAGGAACTATGTTGTTAATGACCCGGATAATGCAGATGTTATTTTCATCAACGGCGAAGGCATCCTCGCACAGGATTCCGGGGATATCATCCAGAACTACAAAGATACAAAAAGGATACTTTGCGCCGGCCCTTCAACAGCAGGTGTTGCCCGGCTGAACCAGATTGAACTCTGGTGCCCATTTGGGACCTGCCAGAAGGCAGACCGGTAACAACCTGATACCGTAAAAGACCGGAAGGTAAATCGATCTTCACATGGAAGGTAAACTCTTTTTGACAGCGATCCAATAACTATCATGCTTTTCGGGTCCTCGGGGATACGAAGGAAATTCGATCAAACGCTTATTGATACTGCTTTGAGGATTGGGTCAGCATTGGCATCCCGATCTTCCGATATCGTAATCGGAATGGATACACGCACAACAAGCCCTCTTCTGGCACACCTGGTGATATCCGGTATTATCGGGAGTGGTGGATCCGCATATGTTGCCGGTATTGCTCCGACTCCATCTGTTGCTTTCGCAACCCGGACGGCAAAAGCCGGGTGTATGATCACCGCTTCCCACAATCCAGAGGAATATAATGGATTGAAACTATTCAACCCGGACGGTTCATCTTTCACCCGTATCCAGCAGGCAGAGACTGAGGAATTGCTGAAAATCCGGCATTGGACCGATTGGCGGCATCAAGGAGTCGAACAGTCAATAAATGCTCTTACCCTTCATAAAAATGCTATCCTGGACAAAACGAATATCAAATCCGGAATTACTGTTGTAGTTGACTGCGGCAACGGTGCGGGATCTGTGCTTTCGCCTGCTCTTCTTGCTGAAGGAGGTGCAAAACCGTTGTGTATCAACTGCAATCCATCTGGCCATTTTGCACGGCCCTCGGAACCTTTAAAAGAGCATCTCGGGTATATCGGTGAGATGGTGAAAAAAACAGGGTCAGAGTGTGCTGTTGTACACGACGGTGATGCTGATCGGATGATGGCATTTGATAACAAAGGACGTTATATTGACGGTGACCATCTTCTCATGCTGTTTGCCAAGTACCTTGACGCAAAACGTGTCGTTACAACAAGCGATGCCTCGATGATCATCGAAGAGATCGCAGAAGTCAGACGCACACCTGTTGGAGATACTTATGTGTCCGAAGAACTTCTGAAGTGGGGGGATTTCGGGGGTGAACCATCAGGTGCATGGATTTTCCCGCAGATCTCGTACTGTCCCGACGGTCCATACGCTGCAGCCCTTTTCTGTGAGATATCATCCGAATGGGATGTCGCACATGAGATTAATACCATGCCCTCGTACCCGATTCTCAGGGAATCGTTTGCCTGCGATACGGCATCCGAAACGGTCCTGGCTCTCGGGGCGATTAGTCCGACCGATGGGATCAGGATATCTGAAGATGACGGATGGTGCCTGATCCGTGCGAGCGGTACAGAACCAAAAATCCGTATCACGGCAGAGGGGAAAAACATCCGGAAGACAAAGGAAATTCTTGAAAAGGGACGCAGCATGATTAAGCAGGGGAAAACTGCTTAAGTATTGTAGTGTGAGTTTTACGTATGGAATGTGTCGTTCTTGCCGCAGGAGAGGGAAAACGGATGCGTCCCCTTACGGCGAAGCGCCCAAAGGTAATGCTCCCCCTTACCAACCGCCCGATGATGGAGCACCTCGTTTTGGCAGCACGCGAAGCAGGGATTAAGGATTTTATTTTTGTCGTTGGTTATGGCGAGCGGGAGATACGCAGGTATTTTGGCGATGGATCTGCCCTCGGGATTCGTATCAGTTATGCCCCGCAGCGGCAGCAGCATGGGACTGCTGATGCCCTGCGATCTGCACGGGATCTTGTCACTGGACCGTTTCTTCTGCTGAATGGGGATATAATTGTAAAAACGCCGGATATTGCAGATCTCTGCTCGTGCCGTGCACCCTGCATGAGCACCAGTACAACCGATCATCCGGGGGATTACGGGGTAGTCATGGTAGAGAACGGCCTTGTGACTGCCCTTGAAGAGAAATCGAAACACCTGAAGTCCAACCAGATCAATGCCGGAGCATATTTTTTCTCCCCGGATATTTTTGATATAGTGGACAGGGTTCAGACATCGAGCCGGGGAGAACTCGAACTTACGGACGCTCTATTACCTTATATTCAGGAAAAGAGGCTGACGGCACACCAGTTATCCTACTGGATGGATGTCGGGAGCCCTTGGGATATGCTTGATGCAAATTTCAAGCTTATGGAAAACCTTTCGTCTGATGTCCAGGGAACGGTGGAAGAGGGGGTATCAGTGCAGGGAACCGTTATCGTCGGAAAAGGAAGTGTCGTGAAGTCCGGTACCTATATTGAAGGCCCGTGTATTATTGGCACGAATTGCCGTATCGGTCCTCATGCATATATCCGTGGGGCAACCAGCATTGGTAATGACTGCCACATAGGGCACTGTAGTGAACTCAAGAATTCCATCATCATGAACGGAACAAAGATCCCGCACTTCAATTATATCGGGGATTCAATTATTGGTTCCGGATGCAATTTTGGGGCAGGCACCAAAATCGCAAATCTTCGGCATGATCGTGCCAATATCAAGGTCTGTGGAAAAGATACACGAAAGAAAAAATTTGGAGCCATTATTGGGGACGGTGTCCAGTTCGGGATCAACTGCTCCATCAATGTCGGATCAAAAATCGGAATCAATGCACAGTTTGCACCTAACTCATTTGTTTCCGGGTGTATTGGGGAGAATGCAGTTATACGCTAGGTGAATGGATGCAGGCAGTTATTTTAGCAGCAGGTGAGGGAAAACGGGTTCGTCCGTTAACAAGGAGCAGGCCAAAGGCGCTGCTTCCGGTAGCGAACCGCCCGATTATCGGATATGTAATTGACGCACTGTTAATAAACGGGATACGCGACATTGTAGTCGTGGTTGGCTATCGCAAAGAACAGGTAATACGATTCTTAAACGAGCTCGATGTACCTATTACCGTCGTGGTTCAAGACAAACAGCTGGGTACTGCTCATGCACTTAATTGTGCGAAATCGCATATTACCGGGAATTTTCTCCTGTTGCCAGGAGATAACTATATAGATCCCCATTCCATTGGAAGAATAAAAGACATCAGAAATGCGATGCTGATAAAAGAGCATCCCAGTCCGTCAAATTTTGGCGTAGTGCTGTTAAAGGACGGGCTTGTAAACCGCATTATCGAGAAACCCGAGCACACACCAAGTTTCATGGTGAGCACCGGAATCTTTTCGCTGACACAAAAATTTTTTTCATATATTTCCGGGAACAACATCACCGATGCCGTGTCCACCATGGTTGCTTCTGGTGAACACCTTCAGGCGATTGTCGCCGATGACTGGCAGGACGCAATCTATCCGTGGGACCTCCTTAAAATGAACATGCGCTTGTTAAAAAATGTATCCGAAGCACGCGAAGGGTCCATAAGCAGGCAGACAATCATTTACGGACCGGTGAAGATAGGAAAAGGTACCACAATAGGTCCCAATACCGTTATAACAGGGCCGGTTATCATCGGCGATGACTGCGAGATTGGTCCCAGCTGCTGTATCATGCCCAATACAAGTCTCGGTTCCCGGGTCAAGGTGGAACCTTTCACGTTCCTTGGTAAATCGTTAATCATGGATGATACATCCATCGGTTCGCACTCGCGGATTATTGATACAGTAACCGGGCAGGGGTGCAGGCTTGCAGACCATATTACTGTTTCAACATCGGCAAGCCTGATGAATATCGAGGGGGAGGTTATAAAACCGGAATTCGGTGCCGTGTTAGGCGATCAGGTCACTGCCGGACCGTTCACCACATTCAAAAACTGCATCATAGGCAATAATGTCGCAATTGAAGGAGGGAGTGGAATCATCTCCCGAATCCTGCCTGATGAATCTAAGGTGATATAACGTGTGTGGTATCGTTGGTTATATCGGCCGGAGGGATGCTGCCCCGATTATAGTTGAAGGGCTCAAAAGACTTGAATACCGGGGGTATGATTCATTCGGAGTTGCCACAATCAGCGGGGGGATCCAGCTGGACAAACATCAGGGACGGATATCAGATTCTTCAAGCTCGGCGATTCGTCTCAAGGGAAAGATCGGGATAGGACATACGCGCTGGGCAACGCATGGCGTTCCCAATGATGTCAATGCCCACCCACATCTTGACTGTTCCAGCCGCATTGCGGTGGTTCATAACGGTATTATCGAAAACTATTCAGAACTAAAAAAGCGGCTGATCTCACGAGGCCACATATTTCGCTCTGAAACCGATACCGAAGTGGTCGCGCATCTTATAGAAGAGGCATATGCATCAGAAAAAGATCTCCTTTCAGCTGTGCAGAATGTCGTTCCAGCGCTGACCGGTTCCTATGCTCTGTTAATCATTGCCACCGGTGAAGAGCGTATCATTGCAGCCCGTTGTGCAAGCCCGCTTGTCCTTGGTGTCGGTGACGGGGAATTTTTTGCCGCATCCGATATGACCCCGGTTATTGATTATACAGAACGTGCAATTTTTCTCGAAGATGGAGATATCGCCAGCATATCCCATGAAAAAATTGAACTTTTCCATAAAGGCCAACCGGTACAACGACCCATTGAGCTGATTGACTGGACAGGTGAAGACACCAAGAAAGGGGGGTTCCCGCACTACATGCTCAAGGAAATCTACGAGCAACCCCAGGCATTTTACAATTCTGTCAGATCCATTACCAGTGAAATACTTCCTGCTCCTGTTAAAAACGCTGAATCGGTGACCATCATCGCGTGTGGTTCTTCCTACAATGCCGGGCTTATCTTCAAGTATCTCATCGAAGAGTCCTGCGCGATCCCGGTTCGGCTTGACTTCGCATCTGAGTTCAAATATTTCCCCCCACCAATGCGAGGACTCGTCATCGGGATCTCGCAATCCGGGGAGACTGCTGATACCATCTCAGCACTTAAACAGGCGAAGGTGCATAACTGCACAAGCCTCGCGATCACAAATGTATTAGGCAGCTCCATCTGCAGGACTGCAGATTTTACCCTTTTCATGCGTGCCGGACCCGAAATCAGCGTGGCAGCAACAAAGTCCTTTATCGCGCAGCTCGCGGTCCTGATGAAGATCATTAATTTCCTGCGAAATGGCGAATTTGACGATGTACTGCGGAATGGGCACCGGGCAATCGAAGAAGTTCTCCTGTTGGATCTGTCTGATGCAGTCGAACTTTGCCGTAATGCACATAGTATCTTCTATGTGGGGAGAGGGCCGTTTTATCCGGTGTCTCTTGAAGGATCACTGAAAATGAAGGAGATCTCCTACATCCATGCCGAGGGTTACGCTGCAGGGGAGCTGAAGCATGGACCATTTGCTCTGCTCTCAAGAGAAACACCCGTAGTTGCCATCTGCATGCCTGGCGAAACCTATGGAGTTATGATTTCTAATATCAAGGAGATTAAAGCCCGTGGGGCACCAGTTATTGCAATCGGCGAGCAGGGTGATTTGGAACTTTCCGATGTTGTGGATATTTTTATTCCCCTGCCGGAAACACATCCTTTTATTCAGGTACTGACAAGTCTCGTTGTCCTGCAGCTTCTTGCGTACCATACTGCGGTTGCTTTAAATCGGGATGTAGACAAACCAAAAAACCTTGCAAAGAGCGTGACTGTGGAATGACCAAATATGGCATAAATACGATCGGGGAAGGAGCGCAGATTTTTGAACCGGTTACGCTTGGCTTTCCTTCGCGGGATAACATCGGTAAAACCGGTTTTACCGGGACACTGATCGGAAAAAATGCAACCATCAGGTCAGGCACGATAATTTACTGTGATGTGATTATCGGTGATAATTTTCAGAGCGGGCATAATGTCATGATTCGTGAGAAAACCCGGATAGGTAATCGGGTTGCCATTGGGACTGCAACTGTAATCGAAGGAAATACTCATATCGGAAACGATGTAAGTCTGCAGAGTATGGTCTACATTCCAACCGACACTGTCATCGATGATAATGTCTTCATAGGTCCTAATACAGTCCTGACCAATGACCGGTATCCTCCTACACGCATTGGGGGACTTAAAGGTCCACAGATCAGGAGCGGCGCTGCGATCGGTGCAAACGCCACCCTGCTCCCGGGTGTCTGCATCGGGAAGGGGGCGCTTGTCGCTGCCGGGGCAATCGTGACCCGGGACGTTCCAGCAAATAAGCTTGCAATTGGCGCTCCGGCAAAAATTACTGATCTGCCTTCGAAAATGAACCGGTAGGAAATAAAAAAATAACCGGAACACGGTGACGATGCATTTCCTGGTTTTTTTAAAGTGATTTGTGCAGTGGGTCAAATCATCGAGCTTTTCGAGAACGAAAAAACCCTTTTTTTTGTACGAGACAAGAGTGAGAGTGAGTAACGCTTTTACGATGCACAGTCACTCTTTTTTTAAATCAATCACAAAACAGGACAAGGGGGAAATCTCCAGTTTTTTGGAGACATTCGGGAGTTTCTCTTTTAGATTTCCAAAATTTATTAATGGTCTTAACTTAAATCATACCCAAGAAAGGTTGATTTCATGGTACGTCTTGATCTTAAAAACCGCCGGACCCAACTGATTATCGGCCTGGTTGCATTATTTTCTGTCTTTGCCCTGTGGCTTCGTTTGCTTCCCATGCTCAATATGGGTAATACTGACGTCCTGATGATGGTGGCAAGCGATGACCCGCTCTATAACCTCCGCCAGGTTGAACAAATACTGGCAAACTTCCCGAACTATGCATGGTTTGATCCCATGTCCTACTTTCCTACGGGAATGTCAGTTCCCTGGGGACCACTTTTTCCTACGGTTATTGCCGTCTTTTGTCTCATAAGCGGTGCCTCCACGCGACCGGAGATCATAAGCACAGGTCTTCTGATTCCCCCCCTGATGGGAATCATGATCGTAGCGATCATGTACTTTGTCGGAAAAACCTGCGGTGACTGGAAAACGGGTATTCTGGCTTCAGGCTTTACAGCGGTAGTATCCGGCCAGTTCTTTTACCGCTCATTGTATGGGTATATGGATCACCATATTGCAGAGGTCCTTTTTTCCACGGTCTTCTGCCTGTTGTATATGATGGTGGTCTTCTCGGAAAAAGACATAAGAATCGACCTGAAGGATATCAGTTCCTATAAAAAGACCCTCTTGTTATCAGGTCTTACCGGCATCGCCTATCTCCTTGGTCTGTTTGTAATGCCGACAATGATTCTTTTTGCCATGATTGTCGGAATATTCACCATTATCCAGTTTGTTATTGATGTAGTCCGTGGAAAAACAAGCGAATACCTGCTGGTGATGAACACCATAATTTTTGCTATCGCGATTATCGGGCTGCTGGCGTACGGACTAAAAGATCCCGGGGTTAATCTTATCTTTTATTCAATCGGGCATGTATACGCGTACTTAGCATTAATCGGGGGAACAGGTTTTCTCTACGGGATTGCACGCTTTGTTAAAGAAAAAGACTGGTATTACTACCCTGCCGTTCTTATCGGGAGCGGAATTGCTTTTTCACTCATCCTCCTTATTGTCAGCCCCCAGTTGTATAACCTGTTTATTAATTCACTCTTCTCGTTTTTCGGGCAACAGGCAGTTACCAATACAGTGCAGGAAGCCAGGGGCTGGGCGCCGGATCTTGCATGGATGACATTTAACTATGGTCTCATTCTGATGGCGGGTGGGGCGCTGGTCATGCTCTATAACAACTTTAAGGATGAGCACCCACACCAGATCTTTGCACTTGTGTGGTCACTTATCATGCTGATATCCACGTGGCAGCATATACGTTATGAATATTACCTTGCCGTAAATGTGGCCCTGCTATCAGCCGTTTGTATCAGTTTTACTTTTCAACATGGATGGACGGACATCCGCAGGCTGGCAATCAGAATGACATCAGATACTGATGACATTGAATCCAGAGAAGAAGGAAAAGTAGAAAGACACAAAAGCAAAAAACAGAAAAAAACTCACAAGAAGGGATCCGAATCACCGCAATCAGATTATCTGGCCATTGCTTTAGTTGTTCTTACTGCCGGGCTCGCGATTCTGTTTATGTTTACATCAGCTTCACTCAGCTATTCGAATGCTTCAGGAGATTCGATACGAATGAATCCCGATTGGCGGGAGTCCCTTGAATGGATGGGGAACAATACTCCGGACACTGGTGTGAATTACTACACTATTTATAA
>JBGOZZ010000002.1:0-16096 GCA_041480465.1 Methanoregula sp.
ATAGCGTTCCCCTTTCTTTCCGTATCGATGACCGGAATTCCGCCCCCGTTGTCGATGCCGATAAGAGAAATCTTTTTATCAAGCAGGATCTCCTCCATGTAGATACCACTTTGCACCGTGATGGTGTCTCCGGGATAAGCCCAGTCAATAGCTGCCTGGATACTGGTAAATTCAGCACCTGAAGGGGCGACAGTATGTTCCGCGGCAGCTGCTCCAGGGATACCCGCAATACAAACGAGAGCGAGGATACTGAGTGAACAGACAAAACGGTGGATCGCGAACATGGGTGATGGGATGCAGGATTTTTGTTTTATTTTTTTGTTTTAAACTACTTACACCATAACGTTCTGGGAAATTCTCCCTACATTATATTCTGAGTGGTGTACACATAATTAACTACCTTTGTGGGATAATCATGAGAAGTTTAACACCGGAAATACCTTTCGCCAGCTCAATGAGATCTCCATCATGGACCATAATTTTTGTATTTTTTTCAAGCCGGTTATGGTTGACCCTTGTGCCTCCCGTGCTTCCACAGTCCTCAATATACCAGCCATCTTTTTCATGGAAAAATCTCCCGTGTGGCTTTGAGATACGTGTCACAGCAGTATAACCTTCAGACAGGACGATATCATCGTCATATGATATCCTGGTCTTATTCTCCGGATCGATTCTCCCGATACGGATTTGATTCTGTTTCAGCTGGAAGGCCTTCCCATCGTCAGAACCTCCCAGTACCATTGCTGTAGGGATATTTCCAAGGACCTCTTTTGAAAGGGTATTTTTTACTTTATCGAGACGGTGGGAGATTTCAGTGCCTACAATCTGCACCTGCGTGTTCGAAAAGAGACCAAGGTTTCTTATAATAACTTCAAGTCCACCGTGAACAATTGAATATTCCCAGACCGGGTGAATGCCTTTAGACGTGGGGGCACCAAGTCCTGCCTCTTTTTTGATTACCCCGATACTCAGGAGTTTATCCAGGTGTTTTTTTGTATTTTCATAACTGGTCTCGATCTCTTTTGAGATTGCGCGGGCGTCCCTGGGCTTTTTTTCAATAAATTTCAATATCCTGAGGCGTGCGCTGCTTGAGAGCACATCAAGATACTCCGAAAGTTCTTCGAGTGAATCGGCATCTTCATGAACAATAATTGTCGGAGACTTGTCTGCGGAATTCATAACGCTCCTCCACTAGTATATCTCATATTCATCCCATCACCTGTGATATCCAATTATTAAGGGCATGACGGTTTATATTCCTTCCATGTCGTATCAATACCTCTTGTTCATTGATCTAACTCATTGGTTCAATATATCAACTTGCTATATTTGGGGAATTTATGAGCAACTGACGTTATTGTATATTCTATGGTGATACACAATGGATTTTCGCTGTGTCACCGACCCATCCAATGCACATTGAACCAAAAGTATACTAAAAAAAATCAAAAACCCGTACTTCCGGACATCATAGAACGTTTGCACAACATCTCACTCCAGAGAAGGGGATTCTAACCCCTATGCAATCATACATCAAAAGCCAACTATAATTTTTTTTACAAACTGATTAATGCTGGTAATAAAAATCAAGAATTTTCCCCGTTCGGGCATCAACCCATCCTGTCGCGGGTACCGGCCATTGTTTTGCACGGATACTCTCGTCATCAAATTGTACTTTCCAGGCAACGGAAATGCTCCCCGGGCGAGGTATACTTCCGGGGGGGTGCATGTCTTTCCATCTGATTTCTGTGGAGATAATTTTAAGACTGGACGCTGATGCAGGGAATATTTCCTGTGCTCTTCGCTGGACCAGAAGAACAGCCTCATATCGTTTCACCAGGGGATCAATCGCAACAGAAAATGCATTATCAGGAGAGTTCCAGCGCCGGTTATATTCCGTGACGTCTCCTGTTACTGAATCAACGGAAATGGTAAATCCGTCATAATCGCAGGGAATATCCTGAACGATCCGGTTATACACAAAAACGTATTGCCCGGCAACCGATTCGTTGGGAAGTCCCAGCGGGTCATATCGGGATTCGCTCATATTGACGGGAAGTGGAGCCCCATTCCTATCGATAATATAGCGATCAGCAATTTTTTGTGCAGCGCTTATCTCAAGCACAGGATCTGCCTGCCTGCCCTGTCGTGATACGGTGCGGGAGAATGATACGATCTGACCCGTATCCGGGTCCAGAGAACCGGTAATACTTGTCATGTTGTCCTGTTGAACAGTAAAGATCCATGCTCTTGCCGAATCCGGACTATTGTCGTATCTGATACGGATGCTGTCGGGACCAGGGATGAGAAAAGCTTCCTGGACGAGATTTTTTGCCTGGACGGCAGAGATCCTTGCACTTTCCTGTCCCGGAATATACGGATCACCGGTACTGGCATCGATAAATACAGGAAATCCGGGATCTCCTGAAGGGGAATCGGGCTGTCTGATCCTGAACTCATAGAGGCTGCTGTTTGTGTAATGATCTGTCAGATTCACGCTGATGAGAGTATATGAGGGTTCCGGATAGTCCTGACGTATGGATGCTATTGCATCGTTTAACGACAGCATGCCACTGACTGGCCGGGTGAGTATACCTGTCCCGACGATGATGGCGGGATTAATGGAATCCGTCATATTCCTGGTCAAAGAAGTCTGGGGTGCAGTCGATGAAGGTACTGGGAAAGTTCCCGGGGAGGGTTCAGCCGATTCGGGAAGCGGGTGCGAATAGTGGTTCAATGAACTCACCAGTGCTCCGCTCAGTATCATATATACAAATACTGCGATTGTGATGAGTCCACAAATGACAGCGACTTTTTTGATAAGGCGCCGTCGCTTCTTTGCTTCAATCAGCTGCTTATATCTCTCAGGCAGATAGGCAGCGCCGGGGTTCCTGGGATTCTTATTCACATCAACTGCCTCAGATGGTTATTAATTATTATAGTCTTTGCCAGTAAAAAAGGAGCGGAACCATCAAAGGAGTCAGATACAGGAAAGAATATGGGGTGTACTCCAGGTCATGGATAAAAAGCCAATTCCGGCCCTATAAAAGGCCTCCACCGGTAATATCCTGTGAAGATCGTGGTATTTACGATTGTCACCCCGCATCAGAGTCTTCTCCGTTGCACGGCAGGGCAAAGAGAGGTTTTTAGAATTTTTCGTCGCTGATCCACCACGGGGCGCCCCTTCCGGGACGGCGAAATTCATCATAAGGGGAATAGAGAGAGACCAATCCCACATCATATATGAATACGATGATTTTCATGGTTCGGATGAGAACCCTTTGTTCATGCGAATCTCTTCAAGACCTGAGAACGCGAAAATGAATGGTCGGGACGGGACTATGCCCCAAAAATAACCGAATGTTTGGAGTTTTCGTTCCTTCAATATGCTCTTCCGACCAGTGTCGCCTTTCCCTGCTTCCCGCATACAATACAGGTGCCGCTTGTCTCTTGTACATACCGGGAACGCACTTCGGTACCAAGAATACTCGCATTTGTCTTTGCTTCGATAAGGTCTCCGCATTCCCTCTGCCCGCACCAGCTGACCACCGCGACATTACCGGCATCGAGAGTTACGCTGAGCGAATCAATTGAGTTAACCGTGATAAGACGGGACTTTGTGTGTTTTATGGCACGTGAACGGAGCGCGTCGGTAACCTCACCCAGCATGCGGGTCATGTCTCCTGCGACGGATACAAGGCTGATGGAATCTTTTCCCCCGGTACGCTTCACCGCCATCACTTTTCCTGCATCTAGATCGCGAGGCCCGAGCTCAAGGCGGAGTGGAACTCCCCGGAGCTCCCACCAGTAATATTTTGCACCGGGGCGCATATCGCGGGTATCGAGCTTCACCCGGAAACCCGCAGCGGCGAGATCTGTTGTCAGTTGCTGCGCTGCAGCCATCACATCATCATGGCGTTTACCGATCATAATCGGGACAATCACTGCCTGGAATGTGGCCACGGCTGGTGGAAGGATAAGCCCCTTGTCATCGCCATGTATGCTGATCAAGGCTGCAATTGAGCGCTCCGAAATACCATAACAGGTCTGCTGTGCGAGTTTCTGTTCGCCGTTTTTATCTTCGTATGTGATGTTGAAAGTCCTGGAAAAGTGATCGCCAAGGTGGTGCACAGTGCCGATCTGGAGTGTTTTGCCATTAGGCATTATTGCATCCACGGCAATGGTAAAATCGGCACCGGGGAATTTGTCCCAGTCCGGACGTTTTGAGACAAGGGTGGGGATACAGAGACCATCGTAGAATTCCTGGTAAAGCCGTATTGCCTCCTCGACTTGTTCATTGGCCTCTTCCCATGTCGCATGAACTGTGTGGGCTTCTTTAAATGATGTAATCTCCCTAAGGCGGATGAGCGGACGGGTCTGTTTTGTTTCGTACCGGAATGTATTTACGATTTGGTAATATTTGATGGGGAGATCTGCGTGCGAGCGGATCCAGAGGGCATACATAGGGTAAATAGCTGTCTCGCTGGTGGGGCGTAGTGCCAGTTTAACATCAAGCGGAACCGCCCCGCCATGCGTCACCCAGTAAACCTCATCTTCAAAACCTTTGATATGCTCTGCCTCTTTCATGAATTCCTGTTCAGGGATCAGAAGAGGAAAGAGTGTTTCCTGATGGTCGCGGTCGAGGAGATCGCGGAGTCTCTGGTATACATATTTACGTATCGCAAACCCGTAGGGATACCATACATACAATCCCTTGACCGGATAGCGGACGTCCATAATCTCAGCCCGCCATAAAATATCGTTATACCATGCAGAAAAGTCTTCTTTTAACGGGAGAGCTCCCGCATCATCGTCCATGAATCAGTTCCTCTAAGCTACTAAATGTATGATAATTGGAGTAATAAAAGCCTCGACAAATGCGGCGATTACCACGAGGGGCACAACATATACGATAAACAATCTGGCAAATCCACGTGCGTCCTCTGCGGCGTCTCCCCCGTTATACCACTCAGCTATGAGTGACTGGGCAAGCAGGATGCCGAATGAGCCGGAGAGGATGAAGGCCGGAATCTCAAAGATGCCATGGGGGAGGATCGCTGCGGCGACAAAAACTACAGAATGATCCTTATGCACGATTTCCATGATAGAACCGATCAAAATACCATTCAGGCTCAGGATGAATATCGTGAGAATGCCAAATGATGCGCCACCTAAAAAAAGCAGGACGCAGGCTTCAAGATTATTAAAAAAGAGCCTGACAAAGATTTCAGGAGTATCTTTCCCCGTTATCTGACCGGCGATCTCTTTTTCAAAGAGTTTCATCAGATCTTCTCCGATTTGCGGGTTCTGCATCGTTCCTACCCAGCCAACTGTGATCGTAGCAAAAAAGAGGAGTATAGTAATTATTATCGCGTTTGTTAACGGCGATTCAGACATAGAGTACCATCCGTGTCATATCCCGGACCCCGGGCGCAAGACCGACCACTATCATTGCGAGGAGGACCAGGTGCCAGAACGCGGGATTTGCCTCTTTGCGGTACATCTCCATAATGTAGATTGCCGGGAAGAGCACGACCAGTTTTAAGGGAAACATCACGAATGCTGTATGCGTCCATTCGATCAGGGCTGATCCTACCACATGCTGTTCGATATACTGCACCGATGGATGCAGGTCTATGCCATAACTCGTGGCACTTGCATCCAGCAGCTGCCCGAAAAGGAGTGTAATATAGAGCGGATCGGTCACATACTGCCAGCGCAGAACGTACCGCATGCATGCGAAGACCAGCAGTGTCGCCACCGCTGCCATCAGCGGGATAACAGCCAGTACGAAGAGATCGATTCGGGTGTGCACCATTCCCCATCCAAGAAGGACCAGCGCCACACAGAATACCGAGAAGATTCCCACCCCGGCATACACTTTGAGATAATTGTTGCACAATCCCTGGCTTTCCAGATAGTGCGAGAAAATGAGAATAGTGATGGTATAAAAAAATATCACGAAATAGATGAAAGGGGTGACGATAAGGAACTGGAGATCAGACTGGATCATATGGGAATCCTGTATTACCCGGAGCACACCGCCTAATATGATATAGGGCAGTGTAGCCAGCACAAACGGACCGTCAAGGGGAAATTCGGATTTTTTAAACCAGCGGTAAATAAAATAAACCGCGGCGATAAGAATGAGTGCGTAGGTGAGTGTTTCTACGGCATTATAGGGTTGCTCGTATCGTATGGGATCGATGTAGTATTTGTATATGAAATCACTAATCATCCATGATCAGAATGAGTGCAGATGCAATAAAATTACTCAAACCGAAGGTTTTTGACAAGTCCAAATGGATGCAGCTGCCCAGGGATGTTGTCATCGGGCACGATGTATTCGGGCAGATCCCGTCAGTCTGTGAAGATCTTAAACTCGGTACTTCTGCGCTTCTGATATCCGGAAAAGGGACGATGGGTGTAGCAGGGAACAACGTCCGCAGGGTCATGGATGCACTTTATACCGTAAAGCCATTCCTTGCAGAAGAGATCAGCATTCCTGTAATAAAAAGGGCACAAAAAGCTGCCACAGGATTGGACTTCGTTATAGGGGTCGGTGGCGGGAGGGTGATCGATACTGCGAAGATTGTCTCATATAATCTCGATCTCCCGTTTATATCGATCCCTACTGCAGCATCACATGATGGTATTGCCTCATCCCGCGCATCAGTCCCCACTGTTGAAGGACATGCATCGCTGGATGCCCAGCCCCCCATCGCAATTGTAGCTGACACTGGGATTATCGCTTCTGCCCCTCACCGGCTCCTTGCCGCGGGGTGTGCAGATGTAATCTCGAACTATACTGCAATTCTGGACTGGGAGCTCGCCCACAGGGTCAAGGGAGAGCCGGTGAGCGAGTATGCGATAGCGCTGTCGAAGATGACGGCTGAGATATTAATGAAAAATGCCCATCTGATCAAACCGAACCAGGAGCAGTCTGCATGGTTCGTCACAAAAGCGCTCGTGTCCAGCGGAGTTGCCATGAGCATCGCAGGATCCTCCCGCCCGGCAAGCGGTGGTGAGCATAAGTTCTCCCATGCACTTGATAAGCTGGCTCCCGGAAAGGCGCTTCATGGCGAGAGTTGTGGGATCGGGACTATCATTTCCATGTACCTTCATGGCGGGGACTGGAGAAGTATCCGAAGCTCGCTGAAAAGTATTGGGGCCCCGGTCACTCCAGCGGAACTTGGCATTGATGATGCAATCGCTGTTGAAGCTCTCCTCATGGCAAAAACTATCCGCCCGGAGCGCTTCACAATATTCGATATGGGGTTAACACGGGAATCTGCACAGAATCTTGTACAGATGCTCTATCTGGAATGAGTGGTGATCAGCGTGACTGATGCAAAAACAAAGGTAACTCTGGTCGGAACGGTTCTGGCAAAACAGGGTGTTGAGTTTATTTATGAAGGTGAGGCTGCCGAATGTGATACCTGCAAAGTGAAAAAAGCGTGCAACAACCTTCAAATCGGCAGGAAGTACCGCATTGTGTCCGTAAGGTCAACCCACCATGAATGTATGGTCCATCTCAACGGTGCAACTGCAGTTGAGGTTTTGGAGGCACCGATCACTGCGCTTATCAATGCGGATATGGCAATCGTCAATTCAAAGATCAAGATCGATCTTTCCTGCAACAAGAGCGACTGCCGGAGTTATCCTCTCTGCCGCCCGGATGGGGTGGTGGATGGCGAAAAATATATTGTAATCGATGTACTGGGTAATGCTTCTGATATCTGCCCAAAAGGGCGGGCCCTGAAACTTGTTGATATTAAACCTGCGTAACTTTTCTCTGATGCAATAAATCAAGGATAATTCAGATTCTCTGTTTTTCTCAGCGCAATAGTACACGTTCCCGGTACAACGGACCACCCACAGCAGTCACCTGCATGATATGAAAAGAGAACGAATTTTTAAAATTTTTTTAATCGCTCAAAAAACACCGGGGAGAATGTATCTTTGAAAACTCGTTGTATGTGACCCACATATAAAAAAAATTATTCTCCATAATGTATCCTTTACGGGGAATGTTCAGCACAATTCCAGAGAAGTTCTGCAAGGCGCAGAATATGTTTGCAGGCTTCGAGATCCTTTCTCCACCGCCGGGGAACAGCATCAATTCCCCAGAATGAACCGGCAAGTGCCCCGCAACATGCTCCTGTCGTATCTGCATCTCCTCCAAGGTTGATCGCCGAGAGAATCGCCCCTTCAAGGGTGTGGGCATGCATGAAACTGACAAGAGCTGCGTGCGAGCAGAGCACAGCATCAGGCGATGGATTTAACGGATAGTTCTCATAATTGCCGAGCACCGCGTGCACTTCGTCATGTGTGCAGAGAGAACGGGCATGCCTGTAAGCCGTTGAACGGGGTACTCCCCGGCACATGTCGCTCACCATTACGTTCAGCCATGCAGAACAGTGTGCAGCGACCGGATCAAAATGAGTAACCCGCGAGCACGCGAGACTAATCTCATACACTGCAGGCGCCGGGTAAAAGATCCCGAGGGGAAATCCCCGCATCACACTCCCATTGCTGCGACTGCCGTTCAATCGTTTATGCACAAGCCGGGCTGCGCGTTGCGGCACGGTACCGGATTTGACCAGCTCGAAAAATGCAGAAGAGGTTGGACCGTACCATTCCGGACGGCTCTTGTATCCGGAAAACAAACGTGATATAAGGTCTTTTTGGTCGAATCTCCCGCAGGAGACCAGCGATTCTGCGACTGCCATTGCCTGTAATGTATCATCTGTAATCTGACCCCGTTTCCGGAAATGCAGCCCACCGGGAAGCATTTCAGTCACCCACACGCTGGGTTGGGCAGATCCTTCAAGGGGCGCACCCATCGCATCCCCAATTGCCAGCGCAACGAACGATCCCGCTGCCCGCAGGTTTCCTGATATAAACATCACCAAAAAGGTATATGTGCATCACAAGAAAAAGAATCAGCTTGGAGAAGGTGATAGTGTGCAAAAGGAAGAGTTGCTGCATTTACACATGTTGATGATTCACATCAAGAAATACTATGAAGGCGTCACCAGAGAAGAAATCGGAACTGATCGCTACAATTCTCTTGAAATTTCCCCGGTTCATATCCACAAGGATAAGAAAGCCCATAAAGATGCTCTTCTCACCCTCGGAGATGAGATTGTTACCCATATTCACGGGCGCCGTCTGCCCGTGGTGAACTATTCTTCAGAGTCTGCATCCACTAAAGTTGCAGCCGAACATTAATTGTCATGGATGAGGCGCTGGCATTCCGGGAGATGATCTCCCGTATCCTCACCCTTCAACCCCGCGACGATGCGATCGTTGCGGTTAAGATCGAGATCTGCCGTAAGTACGGGCTGCCGGCAGTTCCCAAAAACTCTGCGATCCTCGCGGTTGCTTCCGCTCAGGATCGGGAGATCCTCCGGAAAATCCTCCTCGTGAAGCCGACACGGACGCTGTCAGGAGTAGCTCCGGTTGCCGTGATGACATCACCGGCACCCTGCCCGCACGGCAAATGCCTGCCCTGTCCTGGAGGACCTAACCATCCGTTCAAATCCCCGCAGAGCTACACAGGTGAAGAACCCGCGGCGTTGCGTGCAAGGGAGCATAATTATGACCCGTTTGCACAGGTTCATGCCCGGCTCGAGCAGTTCGAACTTCTGGGACACCGCCTGGACAAAGTGGAGCTGATCGTGATGGGCGGGACGATGACTGCACGAACTCCGGAGTACCAGGAGGAGTTTGTGTCACGGTGCATTGAAGCGATGAACAGGTACCCGGGGGGCGCGGCGGCATCGGAAGTGCGCGATATCTGCACCGTTGAAACAGATAATGAGACTTCCTCTATCCGCTGTGTTGCGATAACATTTGAAACCCGCCCAGACTGGTGCCGGCGTGAACATGTTGACCGGATGCTGCACCTTGGGGTAACCAAAGTTGAACTTGGCGTGCAACACGTCGATGATGCCATCCTTGCGTACAACCGGCGGGGGTGCAGCATAGCCGATGCCGTTGCAGCCAACACATTACTTCGTGACGCTGGCATGAAAGTGGGTTTCCATATGATGCCCAACCTCCCCGGCTCTACCATTGAGCTGGATAAAAAAATGTTCGAAACGATCTTTTCCGATCCCCGTTTCATGCCGGATTTTCTCAAGATATATCCCACCCTTGTAACCCCGGGATCCGAAATTGAAGACCTCTGGAGGCGGGGGATGTATATGCCGTACAGCGAAGACGATATGATCGAACTTGTTGCATATGCGAAGTCTCTTATCCCGGAGTATACCCGGCTCCAGCGGATCCAGCGTGACATTCCGGCAAAACTGATCGTTGCCGGTTCCCGGCACTCGAATTTCCGGCAGCTGGCCCAGAACAGGCTGAAGGCAATCGGCAAACGTTGCCGCTGTATACGGTGCCGGGAGATCGGGAGACTCCCTTCGCTTGCGGAATCAGAAATCCGGGTTTTGAAGTATCCCTGCTGTGGCGGACTGGAACACTTTATCTCAGCGGTATCTGATGATTCATTGATCGGGTTTACCCGGCTCCGGTTCCCGTCAGCAGCCTGTAACTCAGAACTTGAGAATACCGCACTCATGCGTGAACTCCATGTCTACGGCAGTCTTGTCCCGTTGGGGAGAGATGCCAAATCCGATGAATGGCAGCACAGGAATTTTGGAAAGGTACTCATTGCCCGGGCTGAAGAGATCGCTTCGGATGCCGGGTTCACCTCTCTTGGAATTATGAGTGGCATCGGTGTCCGCCCCTACTACCGGAGGCAGGGCTATGAACGTAAAGGACCCTATATGATCAGGAAGCTTCCATGAATCCGGCGACGACTGAATTTCTCCGACAGCGGTTCACGGATTATTATAAAAAGACAGGACTTGTTGCACCATCCTCTCTTGAGCAGCGGGAATGGGGTTTTGTGCTCTTCAACCCCCATTCAGATGGGATGCGGATGCGCAGGCATATCGGTTTTTCTGGTCGGGATGAGTTGTTCCAGTATATCAAAAACCTCATTCCACAGCATACATACTACTCGACAGCGTATTACGAGAAACCGGATGCCGGGACCATGGCAGATAAGGGCTGGTGTGGGGCTGACCTGATCTTCGATCTTGATGCCGATCATATCATGAGGGGTCCCTACGACCAGATGCTGGCCCGGGTCAAAGAGGAGACGGGAAAACTTATTGCAATACTTATAGATGAGTTCGGTATGGATCCAAAGACCATCGAACTTGTCTTTTCGGGCGGTCGGGGGTATCACGTTCATGTCAAGGATATCGCATTCCGTGGATGGGGGAGTGAAGAACGGCGGGAGCTGATAGACTATGTCTGCGGGATCGGGATTGACCCCACTGCGATGCTGGCCGGAAAAACCCCCCCGGCGCCAGGCTGGCAGGCAAGATACCGCGAAGCATTCCTTGAATACCTCCGTTGGGTCGGAACCCTGACCGACGGAGAAGCAATGGCGCATCTCACTGCAATTGAGGGTGTTGGCAAGGAATCTGCCGCCACATTCCTGAAAAAACGTACGGAGATTGCTGAAGAGATTGAACGCCATCCAACGAGCATGATCTTAAAGAACCGCGTTATTAACGCCATCCTCTCCCGGCAGGATGAAGAATTTAAGAAACGACTTCTGTCCCGGGCCGCTCTTGCCGATGAGCCGGTCACTACGGATACAAAACGGCTCATCCGGATGCCCACCTCACTGCATGGGGGAAGCGGGATGCGGGTACAACCTCTTGAACTCCGGGATCTCCCCGATTTTGATCCCCTCGTGGATGCAGTAGTCTTTTCCCTGCGGGATATCCGGGTTAACCTTGTCCACCCGCTTACAATGCCCATGCTCGGAAGTACTTATGAACTCAAGAAAGGCATCTCTACAGTACCGGAAGCGGTAGCAGTATTCCTGTGCTGCCGCGGCATGGCAGAAATTACCTGAGGGAGATAATGGGGCCACGGGGGCTTGACGATCTGCGCAGCATCCTGCTATCAGAGCGGGAGACGGGGAGACTCACAGCAGTCGCACCGGATCTTTTTGATCGCGGGCATGCAGAACTTGTTACCCTTATAAACAAAGTTTACGATTTTGAAGACCCGCTTTCAGAGGAAGCCCGTTCCCTCATTGAAGAAACACTCGCGATAAAAGAGACGCTGCAGGAGATCTTCGCTTTACGGTCGCGCAAAATCCTCGCCCTGACTATCCTGCATGCTGAAGGAAATTATTACGACCGTGAAGAAGTGAAGCGGATGATCCCGGTTGAGAAAGAGATGTTTGATACGGCGACTGCCAGTATCGGGCGCTGCAAGGGTATCCTGCTCCACAATGTACCTCATCGCCCGAAGACTACCGTACTGGCGGATACTGAAGAAAGTGATGAACCTGAACTGGAGCGGGTTGAAGATCGTGGTGAACCCTCCGGACTTTACGCAACACCGGAACCAAAAATGCCCCTCCTGCCACCCTGTGTACTCGTACGTGTGCTCGAGGACATGGAATCTTTTATGGGGATTGATGGGAGGATTTATACTCTCTCAAAAGGAGATATAGTAACGCTTCCTGAGCGGAATGCGGCGGTCCTGAGTGAACGCAACATAGTCTTAAATATCAATCTTTGCAAATAGTATTGGTATTCTATATCCAAATTATCGGTGAAAATTTTATGAAAATGCCAGCAAAATTTAACACCTATTGCCCTCACTGCAGGAATCATCAGATGCATGAGGTCGAGAGGGTAAAGAAAGGCAAGACAACCGGCCTCCACTGGATCGACCGCCAGAAGGCCCGCAGGGGAAAAGTAGGCAATATGGGAAAATTCTCAAAAGTGCCCGGTGGCGACAAGCCGACGAAAAAGATTAACGTGCGGTACCGTTGTATCACCTGCGGAAAGGCACACCTGAGAAAGGGTTACCGGGTCGCAAAGTTTGAGCTGACGGAGTGAGTGGATAATGGTACGTGAGATTCGGGAAAACCGAAGTAAATTTTTTAAAGTAAAGTGTCCTGACTGTGAGAACGAACAGACGGTATTTGAAAAGGCAAGTACTGTCGTGAAGTGCGTTGTCTGCGGGCACGATCTTGCGCTTCCCACGGGTGGAAAGGCAAGCATCAAGGCTGAAATTATTTCAGAGCTCAAGTGATTTTTCCCATGCTTGACAGAGAGTGGCCACAGGAATCGGAACTGGTTGTCTGTACTGTACAGAATGTCAAAGACTTTGTAGCGTTTGTCTCTCTCGATGAATATGGCGGCCGCCAGGGCCTCATCCCTATTTCTGAAATTGCAACCGGCTGGATCAAGTATATCCGTGACCACATTCGCGAAGGCCAGAAGATTGTCTGCAAGGTTCTCAATGTCGATAAGAGTCGTGGGCACATCGACCTTTCATTAAAAGACGTCAATGAACATCAGCGCCGCGAGAAAATCCGCGAGTGGAAGAATGAAAGCAAAGCCCGGAAGTGGTTGGGGTTTGTCGCAGAACAGACCGGTGAATCTGCTGCTGTTCTGGAGGATCTGATCTTCAAGAAGTACGGGGCTTTCCATCCAGTCTTTGAAGACCTTGTTATCGACAGCGAGTCGACGCTCAAAAAACTCGACCTCTCCAAAAAGATTGCCGACACGCTTCTTCATGTAGCGCAGGAGAACGTGAAAGTTCCCCGTGTCGAAGTAACAGGGCACCTAGTTCTCACCAGTACCCTTCCGGACGGGATATCGGTAATTAAAAGAGCATTGAAAAGTGCTGAGCCAAAGATCGCCGGAGTCGATATTGAGCTCCTGTATCTTGGAGCACCGATGTACAGGATTAAAGTAACCGCCCCCGACTATAAAAAAGCGGAAAAAGCGATCGAGAAAGCAGCTAATGCTGCAATTGCTGTTATGGAAAAGTCAGGTGGCGAGGGTAAACTCATCAAGAAACCGAAATCCGGGAAGAGTCAATGAGCGGTCGCATCCGTTGCTGTAAAGCAGATTATACCTATACTCTTTCTGCCACGTGCCCTGTCTGTGGCAAACCGACTGTTATTGCCCATCCGGCACGTTTTTCCGTTGAAGATCGGTACGGAAAATACCGTAGGATGGCAAAAAATGATTGACGAGATCTCTGTCCGGTATTTCGACAGCATCAGAGAATCTCCACCCGTTAATCCTATCCTCATAGAAGGACTCCCGGGAATCGGGCAGGTAGGCAAACTCGTTGCAGAGTATATGATCCACGTGCTGGGTGCCTCAAAGATAGGAGAGATCCATTCAATCTATTTTCCTCCTCAGGTGATCCTTGAAGAAAATGGTCTTGCCCGGCTGGCGCGAAACGAACTCTACGTTTACCATGGAGAAGATAAGGATCTCGTCTTCATTGTAGGAGATCACCAGAGCACGTCGAACGAAGGACATTATCTTCTTGCGGACCAGTACTGTGCTATCGCTGAAGAACTGAAGGTTCAGCGCATTTACACGCTGGGCGGGTTCGGCGTCGGGCATCTGGTTCACGAGCCCCGGGTACTGGGTGCGGTGAATCGTACAGATCTCCGGCCGGAACTGGAGGCGGCCGGAGTAACGTTCGACAGAGATGAACCGGGCGGCGGGATCATTGGGGCCGCCGGGCTCATGCTCGGGCTTTCTGCCCTCCGCGGTATCGACGCAGCATGTCTGATGGGCGAAACGAGCGGGTACCTGATCGACCCGATGAGCGCGGCAAACGTGCTCGCCACACTTTCAAAACTGATTGATGTACCTGTCGATCTTACTCGGCTCAATGACCGCGCATCCGAGATGGAAAAAGCCATCGAGGGATTAGTCGAAGGCAACAGGATGCAAAAGGACGAAGAGCTGAGCTATATCGGGTAAATATGCTCGTAAATGCCGATCTGCATATACATTCCCCTTTTTCCATGGCTGTGTCGGGAGCGATGCTGCCAGAAAATCTGATAGATGCCTGTATCACAAAGGGCGTCCATGTTCTGGGAACAGGAGATGCGCTCCACCCGGTATGGCAGAAAAAATGGGAGCCTTTTTTAGAAAATGATGCCGGGGTCATCATAGTACCTACGGGAGAAGTTGAAGACGAGCATCGTGTCCATCATCTGATCCTCGCAAAAGATCTGGCCCAGTTCGATCAGATCCGTGAGATCTTCAAAGGAAAATGTAAAAGCTTCGAAACAAATGGCAGGCCCCATATCCACCTGAGCGGTAATGCGATCGCTACGGCCGTTCACGATATCGGCGGGATGATCGGCCCTGCCCATGCATTTACCCCATGGACAGCGATGTTTGCGTATTTTGACCATGTTGCCGATTGTTATGGCAGCGAACCTATCGATTTTCTGGAACTGGGTCTCTCGGCTGACAGTTCGTATGGTGCTGCTATTCCGGATCTCACCGACGTACCGTTCCTCTCAAACTCGGATGCCCACAGCCCCCAACCGGAAAAGATCGGGCGGGAATTCAACCGGCTCCGGCTCGAAAAAACGACGGTAAACGGTGTACTGGAAAGCCTGAAAAGCGGTGCAATAGAGATGAACGCAGGTTTTTTTCCGGAGGAGGGGAAGTACAACCGTACTGCCTGCGTCCGCTGTTTTACGCAATACTCGCTTGAACAGGCAGTGCAGAATTTATGGCGTTGCCCGGCAGATAGGGGTCTCATAAAAAAAGGAGTATATGACCGTGCCCGGGAACTTTCAGCCGGGGGCATTCCCCACAAACGCCCTCCCTATCTCCATATCATTCCTCTCGGCCAGATTATCCAGACGATTGAGGGGACGTCGTCACCGTACACGAAGAAGTGCCAGGCAATTTACCATTCATTTATCAGCACGTTCGGGAACGAGATTGATGTTCTCATCAATACTCCCGTAGCTGAGATCCGGCATATTCATCCCGGCGTCGCTGATGCGATCGATGCACTGAGAACCGGCCGGGTGATCCTGCACCCGGGTGGCGGCGGGAAGTACGGCACATTTTCACTTGTTTGAACTGTTCTTTTTTGATGTCTCTGGTCCTTTAATCGTAAATATTAATGAAACAGGACGCCAACATAATCACTCAATGCTCAAAGTACATCGGGATATCTGTGGATATTGCGGATGTTGTGTGTCAGTCTGCCC
>JBGOZZ010000003.1:0-15265 GCA_041480465.1 Methanoregula sp.
CAGTCATCTTTCTGAATCCCTTCGGCACTGATCGGATTGCATTTGCAAACGCCCTCCTTCTTCTCCTGCCCGGGGCAATTGCATCAGTGATGATATGCTGGGTTCTTGTGGGGACTCACGTCCAGGCATTTGTCCGCAGCGGAGGGATGGTAATTTCCATATCTGTCGGGATCCTGGTGACGACCCTGCTGTTCGGTATGACGACGTTTGCATACTTTCCCGCGGCCTTCCGGCAGGATCTCCTTTTCTCCGCTGTCTTTATCGGATTTATCGCATCAGTCTTTTTCTTTGCGGTCAGGGATGTATATTCAACGAGCCTTATCGTGGGGGTATGCAGCGTTCTCACCCAGGGAGATCGCATCTCTCCGCTGTACCTGCATAGTGCTGCCGTGTATGTCTGGATTAATGCGGTTCTCACCATCAGCATTCTGGCAGGTATTCACCTGTATCTTTCACGGAATTATGTGACGCTTGAGATATCCCCCCAGTGATCCAGGCTTAATTTTTCACACGCGCCTGATATGTTCCCTGAATCCTGGTGGCAGGGGAATGTTTTTGACCGGATAAGGGATAATGTAGTGGCGGCAGGCATAGCAAACCCTGATGACTTCCGGAAATTTATTCTGGTAAAAAATCTTATACGCCCCAGCATCGAAAAGATACCATTATGATTGAATCTTCCCGGTTTGGAATTCTTGTCAGCCTGACGTTAATTTTAGGAGTGCTTATTGCCGGCTGTTCGGATCAGTCTCCTGCAACTACTCCGGTACCCACAACTGCTGCGCAGGAAAAATACTTTGCAGGGGACATCATCGCCCGTACATCCTCGTCCACGGATACGATGTTATTTGTCATCACGAATTATGACAGGTCGACGGATCAGTATACCCGGCAGTTGATCTATAAAAATTCGGACGGTTCCTGGGGACATTTTGTCACTAATACATCCGAGAAGGCGCCAAGATCGCTTGTTGAAAGCGTATATCCGGCGAAAATAGCACACGTTCAGATCTCTTCAATACCGGTCATCACACCGACGGCGTCAGTGACGGTTTCAGTGACACCCTCAGGAAATGCACCCGCTATATCAAGTGTTTCCCCGGTATATGGGGGCAGCGATGCAACGGTGAGTACTACGATTAGCGGGAGCAACTTCCAGAGCGGGGCAACGGTAAAACTGACGCGGGCCGGATTCCCGCCCATTTTTGCATCCGGAGTATCCATATCTTCCTCTACAGAAATTGACTGCACCTTCATCTTCTCCAAGGCAGAAAAAGGAAGTTATAACCTTGTTGTTACAAATCCAGATGGTCGGTCTGATACTTTTGCAGGTATATTCACCATTGGCGACGTCCCGCCCGTCATTGGAGGAGTAAGCCCCAGCCAGGGAGCACTCAATGAAACCCTTTCGTTAACCATCAGCGGCCAGAACTTCAAAGAAGGTGTCAAGGTCTCGTTTATAAGAAGCTCGACAGAGATCGTTTGTACCAGCCCGGTATCTACGGACTCGACAAAAATTCTCTGCAATCTCGATCTCAGGACAATCAATGGTGCACGGGTTGGCGACTGGGATGTAACCGTTCTCAATATTGACGGCCAGCAGAAAGGCACCTGGAACCAGAAATTCCACGTAACGAATTCAACCTGATTCCTGTCCTCACCTTTTTAGCGACATAATCTCTTTTTTGGGCTTTATCAGGTTTTCAGACACGTCATGCGTGAGATATGAATCCATTCGTGCTCATCGAGCCTGTTGTTAACTATAATTATGGATAAAAGTGCCATCCTCACCTGCCTCAGGGGCCTCTCCGAGGCACGGCAGGCCAGGAGGTTTTTCTGGATCAGGTACCGATCCGCCGCGGCGGCGCCCCGTCGGGGGCGTCGTCGTTCATCATACATCGGGATATAATAGTAAAAAATCATCATAATAGCTCCAATACTATCATTTCCTAGGACTCACCTGAGTCCGGGGAAGGATTAGGCACTGTCCCTGGGTTGAATCGGTCTCGACCTGTTACCAGGTCAAAGAATTGAACTTTTCGATGAATAAAAAATAATAATATTGATTATCTGTAGTAAATTCCTTTCAACAACAGTCGTTCAATGGCGACTTAGCCTAAATTATGCCCGTCACCACAAACTATTATCATTCGAGATTGAAAAAAAGAGACAATAATGGTAGAATTGCTCATATCTCCGGTACTATTAACATACGTTGTGCTGCCAATCCTGATCTTCTGCGCCCGCATCTGTGATGTGAGTCTCGGAACTATACGGGTAATCTTCATTTCCAAGGGTATCAAGTATATCGCCCCCTTCATCGGTTTTTTTGAAGTGATCATCTGGCTCCTTGCTATCGGCCAGGTGATGAACAACCTGACAAATGTCGTCGCATATATCGCTTACGGGGCCGGGTTTGCTTCCGGAACATTCATCGGGATGCTGATAGAAGAAAAAATATCGCTCGGGCTTACCAGCGTCCGCATCATCACGAAAAAAGACCCGACTGAACTTATACAGTATCTCCGGTCCCATGATTATGGTGTAACGAGTATTGATGGTGAAGGTGCAACCGGCAGGGTGAAGATGGTCTACACTATCATTAAACGCCAGGATCTTGCCCATGTCGTGAGTATCATCAAACAATTCCACCCGAATGCCTTTTATTCCGTCGATGAAGTAAAATCTGTCTCTGAAGGTGTGTTTCCTGAAAGACGAGCGCGGGGTGCTGGTGCTTTTTCATGGATCGACTCCCTCCGATTTTACCGGAAAGGAAAATAAGCAGGCACCTGAAGATATCGTGCCTTTTTGTTGGTTTTTGGCATTACTCTTGCTATCCAATAATTTTTTATGCCATTCCCATCTAACACTACGCAGGAGAATAATGACCGGAAAAAAGATCATCTATTTTGTTATAGCAATTGGCATATGCCTGCTTGCAGGGTATATAGGGGAGTACTATACAACTCCTGAAATACCTACGTGGTATGCCAGCCTGCAAAAACCTGATCTCACCCCTCCGTCATGGGTTTTTGGGCCGGTATGGACAGTTCTCTATATCTTCATGGGACTCTCCCTTTACCTGATCATCCAGTCTGGTCTAAAGAACCCTGAAGTTAAAGTGGCCCTGGTCTTATTTATTTTCCAGCTCGTGCTGAATATTGGATGGTCGTTTTTCTTTTTTGGGCGGCACTCGACATTCTATGGCTTTCTGGCAATCGTTCTGCTCTGGGCAATACTGCTTTGTACCATCATCCAGGTATTCCGGATCTCCTTTGGTGCTGCACTGCTGCTGATCCCGGTTCTGGTCTGGATAACCTTTGCTGCAGTCCTTAACTATGAAATCATGATGCTGAACCCAGCCAGTTTTGGTATTACCTTTTAGGAACTATCCGTTTTTTTCCCGCTAATCCTGACAGACCAATATCTTCTTTTTGTTCAACGGTGAGGATGTCATGCGGAGATCGTATGCCAATCCAGCGTATTCATGTAGAAAATTTCAAGAGTTTTTCTGAACTTGACATTGAGCTGTCCCGGTTCCACGTGGTAATCGGTTCCAACGCCGCAGGAAAATCCAATTTCATCAATATCTTCAAGTTCCTGCGGGATATCACAAAAAACGGGATTGTCAATGCAATTGCGATGCAGGGGGGGGCAGAATATCTTCAGAATACAAATATCGGGCCTTCCCGTGACCTTGTGATCAGGGTTGATTATCAACCCGATCAAAAGGTGGAGATTCTTGAGCAGGAATGCAAAGAGACCCCGCTTCTTGCCATACAATCATGCGAGTCGACCTATGAATTTGCCATCAGGTTTGACAGCCGCGGAGATGGATTTTCCATCACCCGGGACCGTCTCAGTATCGGCTGCGAAGTGATGTCCTGCGACCATAACGGTAAACGCGTGAGCAGAAAAGAGAAGATCGGGCGGGGTGAGATACGGGTGACGAGCGACAGGGGTGAACTGGCGTATGCAGTTGATCTTCCGGAGGGTTTTCCCCTCACTGAACAGGAACTTATCCCGATATATTTCCGCGGGAAACACATGCCGGAAAAGACACTGCTCCTTGAAACTCCGTATGCGTATCCCCTGCCCCATGTTGAAAAATTCTTTGACCGCATTGCCGTGTACGATATCGATCCAAAACTGTTAAAAAAAGGAGTGGCAATTACCGGTAAAAGGGACCTCGAAGAGGATGCGGGTAACCTTGCACTTGTCCTGAAAAACATTATCGGGGATCCTGAAAAAAAGCGGAAATTTTCAAACCTGCTGCGTGATATACTGCCATTTATCGAAGATTTCTCGGTTGAAAAGTTCATGGACATTTCGTTGATCCTCACCCTCCGTGAACGATATGCAAAAAATCATGATCTTCCTTCCACGTCCCTTTCGGATGGCACGATGACGATCTTTGCTCTTATTATCGTCCTCTACTTTGAAGACAAACCATTTATCATCATCGAAGAACCGGTCAGTCACATTCACCCGTTCTTAGTCGGCCGTGTTATTACCATGATGAAGGAGTCTTCAAAAAGGAAGCAGATCATGATTACTACCCATAATACCGAGGTTGTAAAACACGCATCGATCGAAGATCTCCTCCTCATCTCACGGGATTCCGAAGGATTTTCTGTAGTCTCCCGCCCGGCTGACAAAGAGGAAGTCAGAACATTTCTTGAAAACGAGATCGGGATTGAGGAATTGTATATCCAGAACCTCCTGGGACTGTGAGCATGAAAAAACGCCTTTTTATCATGGTCGAGGGAGAAGATGATATACGGTTTTTCGGGCGTATCATCAAACCGCTTTTTGTATCACGCTACGATTCCGTGGAAATTATCCCGTACGCGAGCATCAAGCGCACGAAAGTAAACAATTTTTTAAAGAGCGTCCGGCAGATGAACAGTGACTATATTTTTGTTGCGGATATTGATACGGAACGATCTGTGAGGGACAAAAAACAGGTCCTCTACTACCACTTCAGTAATATCGAAGGAAGCAGTATCATCGTGGTAATTAAGGAGATCGAAAGCTGGTATTATGCCGGCCTTTCACGTGAATCCGCGCTGAGTCTCGGGGTTCCTGACCTTTCCCTGACTGATGAGCTCATTAAGGAGGATTTCAATCAACTCATCCCCCGTACGTATGATTCACGTATCGATTTTATGTTCGAGATCCTTAAGTACTTCTCCCTGGATTCGGCACGAACGAAAAACCACTCATTCCGTTTTTTTGTGGACCGGTATCACCTGGCAGATCCGGTCCATGGACGTTGACACTAATAATCATGACATGGTGCTTTACGTCAAAAAGGGTGCAGTATCGAAACGATTAATGCGCATCTCATGCTAGCTTGTTCCAACCAGAACTATCCGGAGGATATGATGGAAAATTTTACCTGCACCGTTTGTGGACACGTATATAACCCGAATAAGGGCGAATCCCTGCAAAACATACCCCCCTGCAGGGATTTTCCTACCCTGCCCGACGACTTGCAATATCCAATCTGTGGTGCATCAAAACAACATTTCAGCAAGGAGTGACTGCTTCAGTATGGTATCACGTGAAATTGTTAAAGGGATCCACTGGGTCGGAGCGATTGATTTTGACCGCAGGATCTTTGATGAGCTGATCCCGCTTCCGAATGGAACGAGTTATAATTCGTACCTGGTCCGCGGGAGCGAAAAAACGGCACTGATCGACACTGTCGACCCCACTAAAGAGTTTGACCTGGTCTCAAACATCGTCAAGCTGAATGTAGACCGCATTGATTATGTGATTGTCAATCACGCCGAACAGGACCATTCCGGGTCCCTCATGATGATCCTGGAGTTCTTCCCTGAAGCACTCGTGGTGACGAATGAGAAGTGTAAAGACCTCCTGTCCGCCCTGCTCCACCTGCCGGAAAACCGGGTCAGGGTCATCAGGGATAAAGAGACCCTCTCGCTCGGAGATCGAACCCTTGAATTTTTCCTTACTCCCTGGACACACTGGCCTGAAACCCAGATCACTTACCTGCGCGAGGACAAGATTCTTTTTTCCTGCGATCTCTTCGGATCACATACAGGGACAAGCGATCTCTACGTGACTGACGAAGCGGAAATCTATCGCTCTGCAAAAAGGTATTATGCTGAGATCATGATGCCGTTCCGCAACAGTATCAAAGGGTATGTGGATATGGTAAAAGGACTCCCGCTCGATATGATCGCACCGAGCCACGGGCCCATCTACCGCCGTCCCCGGTTCATTCTCGATGCGTATGCGGACTGGGTATCAGACACGGTGAAAAACGAGGTTGTCATCGCCTATGTATCGATGCATGGGAGCACCCAGAAAATGGTGGAGCACCTCACCGCCTCATTGATCAGCCGCGGGATTACTGTAAAACCTTTTAACCTGACACGTACGGATATAGGCGAGCTTGCCTTGGCACTCGTTGATACGGCGACGGTGGTTATCGCGACCCCTACCGTACTCTTTGGTCCCCACCCCCAGGTTGTATATGCTACGTACCTTGCAAACATGCTTAAACCCAAGATGCGGTTTGCATCGGTCATTGGATCCTACGGCTGGGGTGGTCAGGCAACCGAAACCATTGTTAAAATGCTGTCCCATGTCAAAGTCGAGCTCATCGAACCGGTCATGGTCAGGGGTCTCCCGGATGAAATGACCTTCAAGGCGCTCGACCGGCTGGCAGACACGATTGTACAGAAGCACAAAGGAATTACTATTGTTTAAAAGGAGCATTGACTTTGGACAAAGAAGAATACAAAAAAGCCAGGAATAATCCTTTTTTTTCATACAGGCAAACACTAATAGAGAACCAGCGGTAACCCTTAAGTGATGCACCGTCTTGAGCATCTTTCCACGATTATTGCTGATCTTGGGGATATTTTTACCTTTATTGCTCCCCTGACCGCTCTACCTATCATCGTTGCAATAATCTTTTCCGAGTGGAACATGCTCCTTCCTATGGCAGCAGTCCCTGCTACGTTTCTTGTTCTTGGTCTGCTTTTACGAAATCTTCCCCGCAGTAACCGCGGGATAAGGCTTTCTACTGCCATGTGTTCGGTGGCGCTTTTCTGGCTGACCTGTGCAATGGTGAGCGGCATCCCGTTCATGCTCGGGTTGGGTATGGGATTTACTGATGCATTTTTTGAAGGGATGGCAGGATGGACAGGCACGGCGTTTTCGATGATCCGCTCCCTTGACACCGCTCCCCATGTTCTCCTTTTCTGGCGATCCTATATGCAGTGGATAGGGGGTATCGGTATCATTGCCTTCATGATCGCACTGGCAAGCAGTACTGGCCTTTTCAGTGCAAAGATCTCCCGCACTGAGGGACGGGATGAACCGTTGATGCTCACGGTCATTGCGACCGGGAGAGCGTTGTGGAAGATATACGCAATGCTCACTTTTTTTGCTGTCAGCCTGATCCTTTTCACCGGCCTCTCGTTATGGGAGTCGATCAATCTTGCTTTTGCGGCAATATCAAGCGGGGGATTCATAATCCATGAGGGTGGCATTCTTTTTTACAACAGCTTTGCACTGGAACTTCTCCTGATCCCGATTATGATTGCCGGTGCTCTGCCCTTTAAACTCTATTATCTTATCGCAGAGAACCGGCGATTGAGCCTTTTTGGTGATGAACAGGTGAAACTGTTCTTTCTCTTTGCTGGTATCGGGATTGTTGTAATAACCTATGATCTGGTTTTTTTCGGGAACTTTGAATTCCTCACGGCACTCCGTCACGGCCTTTTCATGACTATTTCGACCCTGACAACCACCGGTTTCCAGAATGTAAACCTGCGCTCCCTGGCGAGCGTCACCCTGCTGTTTTTAACGTTGCTTACCTTTATCGGTGGTGCATCCGGCAGTACTGCCGGGGGTGTCAAACTGAACCGGGTCGCGCTGGCCTTCCGGGCACTGCTCTGGTGGTTCCGCAGGCTCTTTGTCAGCGGAAAAGTGCTCCTGCCTTTCAGGATCGAAGGGAGAGTAATCCCCCGGGCCACAGCAGAACTCGAGGCTGCAAAGAACATGCTTATCATCATTCTTTCAGTCGTCACCATTTTTATTGCCACGCTTGCGGTGCTGCAGTTCCACCTGACAACATATTCTCTCACTGACATATTCTTTGAAGTAGTGTCAGCCTTTTCTTCCTGCGGCGTCAGCATCGGGTATGTTTCTCCGGATATGCCGATCATCTCAAAGTGGGTCTTCATCGTAGTAATGTGGGTGGGGCGGCTCGAAGTAATTCCGGTTGTTATGCTCTTTATGGCATTGTTCGGAAGATCCGACTGAAATACCTGCTTTTTTTAAAAGGAATTTCCAACGCAAATTTACTTTTCTTAACATCAGGAGATCTAATATAAATTGCCACCCCATAGTACGCTCATGAAACAGATCGCCCTGTATGGCAAGGGAGGCATAGGGAAATCAACGACAGCGGCAAACCTGTCAGCCGCGCTCTCCCTCCAGGGCCTGGATATCCTGCAGATCGGATGCGATCCCAAACGTGACAGCACACGGATGCTGATGCACGGGACTTTTATTCCAACGGTCATGGACCTGGTTCGTGTCCGGGGCGAAGCAGATCTGACGCTGTCGGATATAGTATATACGGGATTTAACGGGATACGGTGTGTCGAGGCAGGAGGACCGGAACCTGGTGTCGGGTGTGCCGGAAGAGGGATTATCGCAACGTTCCAGCTGCTCGAGAAATTCGGAGCACTCACCGGGGATGTCATCGTCTATGACGTTCTTGGGGATGTTGTATGCGGTGGATTTGCGATGCCGATGCGGGAGGGGTATGCACAGGACGTCTACCTTGTCACCTCGGGCGAGCTGATGTCGCTGTATGCCGCAAATAACATCTGCAAGGCAATAAAGCGCCTGTCATCACGGACAAAGAGCACCTGCCGGCTTGCCGGCGTGGTCTGCAATGCAAAGAACCAGCCCCGGGAAGAAGAACTTGTCGGGGAATTTGCACGGCTGGTGAACAGTTCCCTTATCCAGTATATCCCCCGTGACCGTGTTGTGCAGATTGCAGAACTCAACCGGAAAACGGTGCTCGAATATGATCCGGACTCTGCGCAGGCCGCCCGGTACAGATCCCTGGCAGCGCGTATAATGGAAAATACCCGGTTTACTATCCCGACCCCCCTTGAAATTGATGACCTCGAATCCCTTGCGTTTGAATTTATCTAGGTCCGGCGGGTGCACTCTTACCGGTGCTCTCTCGGTGACGACCCAGGTACGGGATGCCACCACTATCGTACACGGACCAAAAGGGTGCACCCATCACAACTTCTCGCTTCTCCATGCAACCGGACTGGATAATGATCGTGTCACCCTCCCGGATGTGATCTCGACCGGGCTTACGGAGAGCGATATTATTTTTGGCGGTGAAGGGTCTCTGAAACGAACTCTTGATGCTGTTGCAGAGCGGCATACCAGCGCAATTTTTGTGCTTTCTACCTGCCTGGTAGAAACGATCGGTGACGATGTTGCCGCAGTCTGTCACGGGAGCCATAAAATACCCGTAATCCTGGTTCCCACCGCGGGCTTTCTCGGCGGAACGTTCCAGAATGGTGTGAACAATGCACTCAATGCCATTGCCGATACCATTGAACCCTGTACAAAAGGTTCGTACGTAAATATTATTGGTGAAAAAAATCTCGAATATGAAGTTGACGAGAATTATGCAGAAGTCAGCCGGCTGCTTCGGGCGCTTGGGATACCGGTAAATATGCGTTACCTCCGCGATTGCTCCCTGGATGACCTGTCCGGGCTTGGAGCGGCACGACTCAATATTCTTCGTGACGATGAGGTGAGTGCAGTCGGAGAACGGTTACGACAACGGTTCAGCACGCCCTTTATTTCGTCATTTCCTGTTGGGTTTGCAGGAACTATCCGTTTTCTCGAATCAGTTGCAGATGGTTTTGGTATGAAATGTATACGAGCTGTGCGAGAGGAAAGAGTCCTCCAGGATGAAATCTGTACCGAATTTGAAGACATTAGCGGTACTTCAGTTACGTTCGATCCGGCCGGTATGGCTTCCGATACCTTCCCGGTTGCCCGTGAAGTTGCAGGACAGTTCGATATCACCATAGACCGTGAAGGGTGCACGGTTCCACTCCAGTTGTCACCTCCGGTAGGAACAAACGGGATCCGGCATATGCTCCACCGCTGGAGGCGTGCAATTCATGCCTGAGTGTGAAAACCCTCTCTGGCCGTGTGCGATGACCGGTGCTGCTGCATGTCTTGCTGGTTTTGATGGCGTCACGGTCGTAATACATGGTTCAAGCGGATGCTACTATTATCCCGCCACGCTTCTTCATGCTCCCCTCCACGGAACATTTATCCTTGAGAATGAAGTGATCTTCGGGTCCGAGCAGCGACTCCATGAAGTTCTTGACGGACTTGCAGGCCAGGGAAAAAAGATAGCAGTGGTTACGACCTGTGTTCCTGCGATACTTGGAGAGGACATCCGCTCGATGCTCAGGGACTATGATGTAATTCTTGTTGACAGCCCGGGTTTTTCCGGAGATGTGGAGACAGGGTACAAAAAGGCGCTTTCTGTCCTGGCGCCTTCTGTTGATCCGGATACACCGGGGATAAATATTGATGGTGCGTGTCTTTTCGATCCTTTTTCCGGTGGCAACGTGAGAGAGATTATCCGTCTGCTCGATAATGCTTCAGTGCCTGTGGGTACCATTTTTTGCTCGGACCGGCTTGAACAGGTGAAGCACGCTGCTGCCTATACCGTTGGGACAAACGCGGATTTTTCCAGCGGTGTCGGTGAGTGGTTGGGCGGCACGCTCGGGTTTGAGGAGATAAAAGCAACCTTTACCAGAGCTGCATCGATCTTTTCAGAAGCAGATCCCGGTCCGGTCTTTGAGGAACTTGAACGGGAAGATGAAAGGATTGTCCAGGCATGCGATAAATTTCTGCGCAGGTTTGATCCCCCGCACACGGTGATATTTGGTGGTTTTTCGTATGCAACATTTGCTGCACATGCCCTGAAGCATTACCTTGATGCAGATATCCGGTATAGTGGATTCCGGAACGAACCCGGGACCACGTCTTCTTCTGCCAGCCATGTCCAGGGTTTTTCCCAGGTAAAGGAACTTATCCGGCACTACAATCCCGATCTTGTCATAGGCTCCTCGTTTGAACGATCCGTGGATCCCGGTCGGGCGTTCGTCGGGCTTACACCCCCTGTCAGAGGAATGGTAAAGCTGGCCCCTCACCCGGTCGCCGGTATCAGCGGCACCCTCTCGTTTATTGAGGATGTATTGAATGCATGCATGGACCGGCGGAAATAATTATACTCGGCGAATATCCGGCGATTTCGGATTACCGGTCTCTCCCTTTACGCCTTTTTGATCACTTTCGCCCCGCGCAGACTGACAGGTTATATACCCTCTTGTACAACGCCTTACTACGACAGAAAGGTGGTCGTGTATGATGGAAAAAGCGGGATATCTGCAGCGTACAGGATATAAGGCATTTGACAGCGAAGGAAATGCGCATGATGTTGTCGAACTGCATATCCTTTCCGTCCGGTACGCGATACGGCGTTCTGACCTGGCAAAGGCGATCTCCGGTCATGTATTTGTGCAAGTCGAGGAGCTCACCCATAACTGGAATTATTATCTTGGGGCAACAAGCGGACTTGCTCAGGTATCGGTATCCGGCAAAGCCCTGAATATTGATATTTTCAATGAGGGTAGTTTTACGGTATCCCTGCGTGCCCTTGGCAGCGTGATGTATGGAAAAGAACGACTTGCCATCATCATGAAAATACCAGAACAGGTGCCGCAGTCGCAGAAGACGAGAAGAGTCACTCTCGATCAGAGGCGCATATCTGCAATGGTATAAGGTTTTAAAGACCCCGGATCTGAGCATATCGTACAACATTAATAGTCCTGCAGCAGATGATCTTTAGGTAGTTGGAGTCTCCTTTTTTACCCGGGGACGCCCTTTTCAACAGCCCATAAAGGGGTGGTAATCACGGCAGAGACGGAGAATTTTTACCATGATCTTGTCGAACAACAACGGGATCTTATCGTCAGCTTCAGTCCGGAAGGACGTCTTCTTTTTGTAAACTCTGCGTATTGCGATGTTGTCGGGAAGTCAAAGGAGGAGCTGATCGGAAGTATTTTTATGCCGGTAACCGCTGAACGGTATTCCGACGTGATTGCTACGCAGATGGTCAAGCTTTTCCGTCCTCCATATTCCTGCATCGTTGAGCAGTGGATACAAACACCGAGAGGCATGCGCTGTATCAGCTGGTCTGCAAAATCCATTCTTGGGGATGGAAATTCAGTTCTGTCGATCGCTGCAATTGGCCGCGATATCACGCAAATCAGATACGAACTGAAGGCAATTAAAAAGAAAGACGAGGAACTGATGCTTATCGTCGAGAGCGGGGCACCGATGTATTATTCGCATTCACCGGATCATAACCTGATGTATGTCAGTCCGCGTATCCGATCGCTGCTGGGATGCACTTCCCGCTCGGGGAAACGGGCATGGACCGATTACCTTACCGAAAACCCGATCAATGCCGCAGGTCTTGAACGGACGATCCGGGCAATCACGAGCGGAAGGCGCGAACCCCCGTACCGGCTTGAGATGGCGACAGGTAACGGGGATATCATCAGGGTTGAGGTGAATGAGATTCCGGTCGTGAAGAACGGCAGGACAGTCTCTATAGTCGGTTCAATGGTTGATGTCACCGAACGAATGCAGGTCGAGGAAGGTCTGGCCGAGGCAGAATTCCTCATCAAAGATTTTAAGGGAGGCAAAAAACGCACTGAAAGGCCTGCGTATCCTTCACCCGCACACGCTAAAGGATCGCTTGATTATTTCCGGGCCCTCTTTTCGCGTGAAAGCAGGCAGAAAGAGGATGAATGACCCCGGCAACTCTGGTAAAAAAAACCTGCATGAAACCAACCAGCTTCGCACCGGAAAAATGAAAAACAACACTCTGTATATGTGAGAGCCCCCACCTCCAGGGCCTATCCGGAGCACGGCGCGGCAAGGACCGTTCCCGGAGTTTGCAAAGACGGACCAGTCAGTTTCTATTTTATCTGACCTCGTATAAAATGCCTAATGTGTTAAAGATACTATTTTCAGCAGGGAACGACAATTCCCTCCCGATGGCGGGAAGCGAGGGAACCGGGTCGAAAGAAACGTTAATCAGCGAACTTACCCGCGTCCGTTTTACCAATCTTGACAAAATAATGTATCCCTCAGTACACATTACCAAAAAGGAAGTCATCATGTATTATATCCGCATGGCACCACGTATGCTTCCCTTTCTGTCAGACAGGGCGGTTACCATGCACCGTTTCCCTGATGGGATCGGAAAAGAGGATTTTTATGAAAAAGATGCACCGCAGGGAACCCCGGAATTTGTCAACATATTTACCCATTATTCGGAAACCGCCGATCGCGAAGTGAATTTCGTCGTGTGCAACAATCTCGATACGCTTATCTGGCTTGCAAACCTGGCCTCACTTGAAATCCATATCACCCTTTCGAAAACCGGATCCTACGAATTCCCCGATCTCATCCTTTTCGACATTGACCCGGAACCCCCTCTCGGGTTTGATGATGTTATCGATGTCTCATTTATAGTCCGTGAACATCTCGAAGATGCAGGGATGCTGGCATATGTCAAGACTTCCGGGAAAAAAGGGCTCCATATCGTGGTTCCCCTTCATACCGGTCACCGGTTCGGGGAAGTCAGGGAATTTGCGCACCGTATCGGGAAAGACATAGCAAAAGATACCTCCCATGTCGTCTCTGAGTTCCCCAGGTCGCAGGATCCGGGGACCATCTTCGTAGATTATCTCCAGAACGCCAAGGGTAAGACAATGGCAGCTCCTTACAGTCTCCGTGGAACTCCGTCTGCCACGGTGTCCATGCCACTCCGCTGGGACGAACTTAAGCGCGGGGTACGGGCCGAAGATTTTAATATAAAGACAGTGATTTCAGAAAAAGAAGAACCCTGGAGGGGTATCTTTGACAACAAGCAGAAGATCGGAAAATAATCCCCGCAAAAATGTATCCGGAGATAAGGCAAGAATAAGATCCCGTAGTGTACCTGCCACCGAAAAAATGCCGACAGCGGATGTATCAGGAGAAGATAATAAAAAAAAGAGCGGGACTGCAGCCCCGGTAATCCCGCACCCGGGTGAAAGTACGCAACAGGGTAAGGCAGGAAGACCATTCTGGAGCGGAAGTATAACTATCGGACTTGTCAACGTGCCGGTCAGGCTTCATACAATGGTCAGGGACCTGTCAGTCTCATTCAGGCTGCTTCATAAAGCGGACGGGCAGCCACTCCGGTACGACCGGGTCTGTACAAAGGACGACCGGGTAATTCCCTGGGCCGAGACTGTGAAGGGATACGAGGTACGGAAAGGGGAATATCTGATCTTCGAACCTGAAGAACTCAAGGCGATTATGCCTGAATCGAACAGGAAGATCAGGATTGAGAAATTTGTTTTTTATCTCGCTTTAGACCCGGTTTATTTCGAGACCTCATATATCCTGACTCCTGACAGGAGCGAGGAGGCATACAGCCTTCTTGTCACCGCTCTCCAGGACCTCGGAAGGGCAGCCATCGGGACGATCACGCTCCGTACCAAGGAGTATCCCGTCGTGGTGCATGTCTATGGTGGGGGGCTCGTACTGACCACGCTCCGGTATGCCGATGAGGTCACCCTTCCCCGGGCATTTGAAACACTGACCGATCTACCGGCTCCCAAGGAGGCCGAGCTCACGCTTGCAAAACGGATCATCACTGACCTTTCCGGGGATTTTTCCATGACCGATTATCATGACCGGTACCGGGAAGCGGTGATGAATCTTATCGACAAGAAGCTCGCGGGTGAAAAGGTCGTATATGTGGAACCACACCCGGAGGAAGCAAAAGAACTGATGCAGGCACTCAAAGAGACGCTCTCGACACTCTCTGCGAAATGAAGACAACGGTCACCAGGACATCCATGCGGACCAGGTACCAGCCGATGCTTTCAAGGTCGGCAAACGGCCCGTTCAACGGGGATGCATGGTTATTTGAGATCAAATGGGACGGCGTTCGGGCAATCGCCTATGTTGATGATGATCTTTCGATTAGGAGCAGGAACGACCGGGAACTGGCAGGACAGTTCCCGGAACTTACCGAACTCTCAACCTTGGCACCCCATACTGTGCTTGACGGGGAAATTGTTGTGATGAGCAGTGG
>JBGOZZ010000004.1:0-15055 GCA_041480465.1 Methanoregula sp.
AAGAACATACTCCTGAGGAGTACCCTTCTCCAAATTGAGAAGGAGGTGGGTAGGAGGTCTCCATTTTCTTGGGCATATAGACATCAATCGTTGTCAAGAAATCTGACCAAAAAAAGGGACCGCTTATTCATTACGATCTTATCTTTGCCTTGCTTTTCCGGACCATCTCCCTGAGTTCCCCCGCTGCCTTCATAATATCCGGACTCCCGACAACAGCAGAAATCACTGCAATCCCATCCGCTCCCGCTGCTATGACGTCATTCACATTGTTCCGGTTGACTCCCCCGATAGCAATGACAGGAATGGAAACATTCTGCCGGATCTCCTCCAACACTTTGAGACCATACCCGGGTCCGGCATCATTCTTCGAGGTCGTGGGAAATAACGGGCTTACCGCAATGTAGTCTGCCCCATTCCGTTCTGCCTGGACCGCTTCCTCAAGGGTTCCCACCGAGACGCCAAGAATAAAGCCGGGCGGTGCGATCTGCCGGGCAACACCAACACCCATATCATCCTGCCCGAGATGAACACCATCTGCACCGCAGGCAAGTGCTACATCAAGACGATCATTCACGATGAACAGCGTTCCGGTTTTTCTTGTGATTTCCCTTATGACTCGCCCGATCCATAAGAGCTCTTTACACCCGCACGCCTTGTCCCTTAACTGGATGACATCTGCCCCGCCTGCTATTGCCCTCTGTGCAATCTCTGCGTGGGACAAGTTACCTGCAACCTCTTCATCGGTAATGACGTACAGGTCGAGATTCATGATGGAAAAATTATTGCGTCCTTATCCTGGCGCAGGACGCAAGATCTTCAGGGGTGAGCGCTGCCAGTTCATCGAACAGCGCCGTCTTGAACGAATACGGACCATGCGCGTATGCTGCTGCCTTCTCGCCCGCAACTCCGAAGGCTGCGAGCGCTGCGGCAGATGCGATGACGGGATCATCAGATACTGCAGCGAATGCCCCGGTCACTGATGCAGCCATGCACCCGGTACCGGAGATACTGCCCATCAAAGGATGGCCATTTTCGACAAGAAGCACGCGTTTACCGTCAGTCACGATGTCAGTTGCCCCGCTTACAACCACAGTAATACCCGAAACGTCTGCAAATTTCTGCGCAATCTTTACCGGATCTCCGATCATCCCGCAGGAATCCACTCCCCGCACGTTTGCTTCTGCGCCGGCAAGAACCCCCACCTCACCGGCATTACCCTTGAGTATCGTTATCTTCAGTTCATCCAGCAGGCGCAGGGCTGTCCTGGTCCTGAACCGGGTTGCACCGGCTCCTACAGGGTCAAGGACAACCGGTATCTGTCGATCGTTTGCCATTCCTCCTGCAAGGATCATGGATTCTACCTGTCCTTTGTTGAGTGTGCCGATATTGAGGACAAGGGCACCGGCGACTGCAACCATCTCGCATACTTCCTCAGGAGCATCAGCCATAACCGGTGCAGCACCTGTGGAGATTGTGATATTCGCACAGTCGTTGACCGTAACGTAATTGGTGATATGGTGGACAAGCGGGTGTTTCTCCCGCACATCTGCAAAAATATCAGAGAATTTTTTATTTTTCATTATTATTCTCCCTGTTTCATTCCTAGTTCCACGGGGGTTTAATCACCGGATTATTGGTAAGGAGATTATTTAATCGTGCCCGGCGCTGATTCACAGGATTTCAGGGAAGCCCGCCACAGTCTTCTATCCAGTGTTCAGAGGTCAACCCGCAAGTTCTTTCAGCGTTGCGATGAGCAGGTCGATCTCCTGCCCGGTATTATACAGTGCGAGGCTTGCCCGTACTGTCCCTTCAGGTAATCCGAGCTGTTCCATGAGCGGCTGGCAGCAGTGGTGCCCGGATCGTACCATGATGTCAGCAGTCTCATCCAGATGCTGGGCGACTTCATGCGGATGGAACCCGTCTAACGTGAAAGAAACAACGCCAATGCGCGGGATGTTTGGTCCGGGTGCGAATATATGTATCCTGTTGATCGATACCAGTCCGTCGATTAACCGGTTCGTAAGCGACTCTTCATAGTGCCTGATCGTTTCCATGCCAATCTTTTCAAGATACTCAGCAGCAGTACCGAGGCCGATTCCTCCGCCGATATTGGGAGTTCCCGCTTCGTACTTCTGGTACCCCTCGGCAGTTGTAAATCCTGTCTTGGAAACAATCTCGACCATTCCTCCCCCGAATTGTACGGGTTCAAGCACAGGCTCCTTCATCCAGAGGATACCGGTGCCGGTTGGCCCGAGCATCTTATGACCGGAACAGGCAAAAAAGTCGCAACCGAGTCGGGCAACATCAACGGGCATATGGGGAACTGACTGTGCGCCATCAACGAGCAGGAGGACACCATGGTCATGGCAGATCTCTGCGATCTCCGGGATGGGGGTCACCACGCCAATAACGTTCGACGCATGAGTAACTGCGACGAGCCGGGTCGAAGGGGTGATAGCTTTTTCCAGCGCCGCAAGATCGAGCGAATAATCGGCATGTATGCCGATAACATCGAGCCCGACGCCCTGCCTGACAAGATTCCTCCACGGTAACAGGTTTGAGTGGTGCTCAAGAATTGTGGTGATTACACGATCTCCGGATTTCCAGGAAAGGCCCTGGGCCACCATGTTGATCGCTTCGGTGGTATTTTTCGTGAATACCGTGATTCCTTCGCTTCCGCCAATGAACTGCGCCACCTTCTCATGGGCATGCCAGTAACGCTGCGATGCAATCCTGGTGAGGCGGTGCACACCCCTTCCCACATTTGCGCGGTACTGGTGTTCAAACTCGACCATTGAGTCGATGACGGGCTCGGGTGAAAAACTTGTTGCTGCATTGTCCAGATAAATGATATCTCCGAGGATCGGGAAATCCTTCCGGATCTCGTTGACCGCAAACCCGGTTCCTGCCTGTTTTTCCATGAGCGTTTCCATCATTTTCCCTGCCATGGTATCAACCTTTACCTTCTTTTCCCTCACCGGCCCGGCCTTCAGGGTATAATCATCATTGACAGGAATGCCTCCCGATTTGCATAATTCCCGCATCTTTGGGGGCAGTGCATGCCAGCGCCAGAGGCCCCATGTACAAAAAACAGTGGGAAGCCCTTTTTTATCTGCCCATTTTTCAAGGAATGCATCCCAGCGGCGGGCATATTCGGGCAGAATGATCCGGAGTTCCTCGTACTCGCTTTCAAGCATTGCAGGGCAGAGAAAGCACCCGATACGTTCGAGCCCCTTATCATAGAGCGGATTCAACTCTGCCTTCTGCCACCAGAGATAAAGGAATACTTCAAGTGCCCGCCAGTTCCGTATCGGGGAGATATTGAGCTGGAGCGGATTGGCCGGGTTCTGGCTCGTTTCGTCAAGATCAGCCCGGTTCCATGATTCATACCAGCGGTTTCCCTGCACGGTAACACAGGGGCCAATCCCGGCAAGGTAAAGCTTGAGCGGGTGCAGTTTCAGTAATTTGCAACACCAGCGGTGATCTTTTCCCGGCGGCCCGGCCTTCTCGACAGCCTGCCAGAAGTCTCCTGCTTTCTGGATGACTTCGACACCCTGGGATCGTACAAACTCCACCGTTTCAGGAAATTCAATTCCGGTATCGATGAAGAACGCACTGGTTACACCGGCTTTTCGTGCAAGGTGGAGGACTGCAGTACTGTCCTTACCACCGGAGAACGATACATTTACCGTTGGCCGGTCATGGATATGGTGTTTAATGCTTCGGATTGCATTCCGTTCGAGATTTTTTAAATGATACCGGTTCTGCTGAACGGCGACATCCCATCCAGGATTCCTGGGTGACCGGGGGATAACATTCATAAGCTCCTTAACCCTGATGGAGCCGTCTTTTACTACACCAGTCCCGAACCGGTTTTTGTATTTCACTATTGCTGTTCCGTCCGGAACCGGGGTTTTGAGGGGGATCTTTTTGCCCCCGATCCGTCCCGGTTCTTTTCTGGCATCGGTCACGAGGTCAAGATCGACGATTCCCTGCTTTACGTGGGACAGGATAAACGGGAGCGCATCCGGGGCGATATCGAGACTGAATTTTCTCGATACGGGATCGAACGTGAGCCAGCCGAACCGCTCACCATGCATGATCACCAGGTCAGCCCGATCGACACCGCCGGTTTTGTTCAGAAGAAGAATTTTTGCGAGCGGGACATCCCCGAAACGTTCGGACACCAGGTTTTCGATAAGAGCTGTATCCGCTGCAAGCGCCGGGCGTACGTCAAAGGGCTGGAGGAGCTCGATCTTTTTTCCCTCTCTGCCACATGCACAGCTCTTTGCAATCAGCGGGACGTTGCAGTCTTCGCACCAGTAGAGGATCTTTTTTACCGGCGGTTCTCGCATCACACACATTATTGCGCGCTGCAGGAGATAAGAGAAACGATGGAGGATAATCATCCGTTGATATTACTAATATCTGTGGAATAGGCAAGATGCAGGATTTTAAGCTAAAGTATATACAAAATGAATCCCGAAAGAACATTGGTGAAGGAACAATGGTGAAGTTAACCGCTGACATGAAAGAAGCATTCGGGAAGATGAAAGTATTCCCGGTTGCCACTGCAACAAAAGATGGCACGCCAAATGTAATACCCCTCGGGATATCGTGGCTTATGGGTGATGATACCGTCTGGTTTGTAGATAATTTTATGAACAAGACGCTCTCCAACCTGCGGGTAAATCCCAAGGTTGCGTTCTTTGTGTGGGGACCGGAGATCAAGGGCTGTTATCAGGTCAAAGGTGTGGCTGCCATCAAGACAAGCGGCAAGGAGTACGATGAGATGAAAGCAATGATCAACGAGAAGAACCCTGCACTTCCGGCACGATCGCTTGTTATTGTGAAAATTACAGAAATCTTCGAGTGCAAACCCGGACCAACAGCCGGATCAAAAATTCTCTGATTTTTAGCATTCTATCGCAATAAAAGTTAAGGTAAATCCATGGTTTAGTGTCGTGAAATACAAATTGTCCTTTAAATTGCCAGAAATGGGATAATCGTTGCTCCTGCATTTGTTCACTCTTCTTTTAAAGGGCTGAAGATATTTCTTCTATTCCGGGAATCTCTCAGTAGTCAGGATCGTCTCAGGCACCAGGAAGAACTGCCCGTGTTTATTCAATTTTAATCTAACCCCCTTTTGATGGATACTGGCTTAACCCGATTACCATTATATTACTTTATAACCCACGAACAGGTGAGGACATTTTGTTCCAAATGGTGCTGGTTCGACAAAAAACATGATACTCCGGGTATCGGCGCTGAAAAACTGAAAAAATAGGTTATATCCAAGCCGTTATTCACTTCGAACCGGGCTTTGAGCCCGGAGCTGCGGCCACCACTTTGAGCGATTCGGTTATCTCGGGAAGCAGTTCAGCTGGTATCCCGATAACCATCTCGGCATCTTCTATACCGGAAAACTTCCGTGACCCATCGCATCCCAGCGAGAAGTTCACCTGCCCGTTCAGGTAAGTCTGAGCACATGCATCCGAGCATACCGACTGGATTCCGGCGAATTCCGCGTTTATCCTCCCACCCATTCTGAAAAGGCTGCTCTGCGCGAGTTTTAACATGCTCCATGGGTTTGTAACTATCAAAACGACCTGCGGGTCGAACGGTGTCTTTTCAAGGGGGGCATACAGGGTGGCATACGTTTCATTGGTCTGGAGATGGGGAACCCTGTCAATGGTGCGTTTGCAGGCAGCGGAACTCTCGAATTTCCCCAGTTTGAAGTAAAAATCACCTGTCTTCAGACTATCAGTTATCTCTCTTAGCCCAAGCGCCCAGGCACCGCCGTTACATTCATGTCTAACCGAAGGAGAATAGAAAATCCGCCCCTCTTTCCGGGCAAGACCGACCATTGCGCAGTGCCGTATAGTCTTGTCGAGCTCCTGCATTCCCTCAGGAATGTCTTCTTTCTTTGTCGCAAACCTGAATGCTACGGGAGAACCCGAGAGTTTCAGGAATTTTTTGAGCGTCTCGGATACCTCAGCATAATTGATCGGGATTTTCATAGCAGTTGTCATACGCTTAACCTCAGATCCTCCGCGTGAAGGGTTCTCTATTTAGACCATGTGACGGGAATTATTTAAACATAGTGACCGTTCCATCGAAATTGCTGAAGCGTCTTTTCAGGCGCGGTAACCGGTCATGAAATTTCAGGTTTTAATCACCGGATTTCCTGAAAAATGGGATAATTACATAGTACTTTCATAGCCCGAGATATTCAAGCAGTACCAAAAAACCAATCATGCATGCTTCCATCAGAATGATCACGATCCACAGGTTCAGGTTCAGGAACTCCGGGACGGTGACTGCGGGAAACTTTCCTCAGGGGTAAGTACACGGGCTGAGTGCGGGATAGAGTTCCGCAAAGAATCCTGCCCCGATCACCAGTCCGGTCATCCCGCCTGCGAGTGCATCGACTGCTCCTGTTCCGACCGCTCCGGCAACAGTTCCCGGGCAGTAGCCAAGCAGGGCAAATCCGACACCGAAGATAAGCCCGCCGACTACATTCGAGCCAAATGACCCTTCAGCCGCATGCAGCTGCACATGGCCAAAGTGTTGAAGCAGGTGAAATCCGGTCATGCCGACTATACCGTGGCAGAAGGCATCAGCTTCAGCACGGTAAAGTCGGTAAGGAGGAGCTGTCCCGTGATCACATCGTAATCGGTGACACCGCCTTTCTGGAGGAGAAAACCAAACGCAATCCCAAAGAGGAGGCCGAGCACAACCTGTGCCTTTTTATTTTTATGAAGTGCGACCAGCATTATTCTCTCCCCGTCAAGCCGCAATGACCCGGAATATCAGCAGGGCGGTTGCAATCCCCCCCGATGAAAAAGCAGCATGCCGTGACGATACTGGCAAGCGAGAGCTGGATCGACCCGTTGATCCCATGACCACTCGTGCATCCTCCCGCCCAGCGTGCACCCAGGCCGAGCAGGATCCCGCCGGCAAGGGCAGCGATGATCCGGATGAGCGGGCTATAACCAAATGCGACTCCCAAGAGACGAGGCCACCCATACAACGTGAAACTGGCCGGACAGGATAGCAGAGATGAACGCACCGATAATAATACCGGGAATTATCATGAAAGACCAGTCGATCTGCGGAATAATTTCCCGGTAATACTCCTTCTTTGCAACCCTGTCAGGGTTAATCGCCTTTCCAATCAACCCTCGTACCTTGACAAAAGCCGTGGAGCACCCGATGGGGCGGTCCGAGAGCAGGAACGCAAGACAACTCAATACACCGATACCGGCACCGGCCACATAGGGTGACCAGACTGCCTGAGTGAAGTATTCAAACATGACATGCACCAGCTTACCTGTACTATCCTGCAGGTACACTCCTGCACATTTAGTACATGAATAAAGGTATGCCATGACCATGGTAATTTTTAGTGCGTGAAAGATACGCGGAGCAACACGTTGTGTGCCATAAAAAAAGACAATTAATCCGGAAAACCGCCAGCTTATTGGATAATATCACGGGTATTATTCCGTTTGCTCCTGTATACTGATGATTTGCACCGGGCAGAGATCTGCAGCTTCCTGTGCACAGGCAGCAAGATCATCCGTGGGTGTTCCCTCAGCAATGTTGCCTTTAATACGGTATTTTTCGATTATACGGCTGAACGAGTCATCCGGGTCCTGCTCAAATAACCCTGGACATGCTTCCCAGCACGAGCCGCAGCTCACGCAGATCATACGGTCAATAACAACTTTCACAAATATTCTCCCTGATTCCTGATGCATAGTAATTCCAAAACAATAAAAAGATACCTGAAAAGGAATGAGCGGTCTTCTTTACGAAACAAGTGATTACTATAATGCGGAGCCTTCGGGGTATAAATCTGAATATCTCTTAATTACTTGTTATCTTTTGGTGAACACATGAATTTTGGGACGATGCTGGACGATGCCCTTGCCTATACAAAAGAGGGTGTTTTTAATAACAGGGACCGATGGGTGAAACTAATCCTTGCGATCCTGTGCCTGGGACTTCCCATGAACGGGTATGTCATGCGGATATACCGGGGGGAACACCCTGCGCCGGAAGTTGAGAACTGGGGAACCCTGTTCATTGACGGCCTGAAACTGGTGGTTGTCGGGCTTATCTACGCGATACCAGTTTTTATCATCATGGCAATTACGTATGGCAGTATTTTACTGGCAGCATTATCAGGAAGTACGGGGCGAATGAATTCTGCCATGATCTCGGGCTGGTCGCCGAACCTCGGGCTCGTGCTGCTGATGTATGTAGTTGAGATCGCTATCGGGGTAATTGTGCCGGTCGCCTCGATACGGTTCGCACGTACCAATAGTTTTTCCGAAGCCTTCAACTTCAGTGCGATTATCGATTATATTGGAAAGATCGGCTGGATCAACTATATTATTGCACTCATCCTTGTCTCGCTGGTCATCGGAATTCCGATTGCTTTACTTGTCTTCGGCTTCATCCTGCTTGGTGGGATCATACTGTTTACATTCAAAGTAAGCACTATCGCAATTCTCGGTTTTATCTTGGCATTTATCATTATCATCCTGGCTTTGGCGCCGCTTTTTGCCGTTTTCCAGGCGCGCTACATGACTCTGGTATATGACAGCGCTGTTCCGGCAGCCTGACCTTTAATTTTTTACGGTTATAAACTCCTGAACCCTTGGCTGATGGAAACAGCACCAAGCAGGTGACAGGAATTAACAGCCGTCTTTGATTTATGAACCAGTGAAAACACATCTCTGACGGTTCTTTTTCGTAGAGTTCTTGTCAGGATCTTACCCGATCCTTTGAGCCTGCTCCACAGCCTTCAGCAACCATGCCATATTTTTCCCAATCGCCATCATCCGCTCGACTCCTTCACGATCCTGTTCGACGTCTCCTATAGCGCTTCCAATGCCAATCCCCGGAAAACCGGTGAGGATCATATCACCGGCAAGCAGGAAATGCAACAGGGTATCTGCGGTGTGCATTGCACCAGCTCTTCGCAAGGCAATAGCAGCAGCCCCGACTTTACGCCGGTAGAGACCCCCATTTGCCATTGACACAAAACCTGCCCTGTCTATGAGCGCTTTCATTTCCGCAGTCACATCGGTAAAATAGACCGGTGAACCCAGGATGATCCCATCGGCAGCAATCATCTTTTCAATGCAGGTGTTGACGATATCATTGTCTATGATGCACCGTTTGTCCCGGTTCTCAAAACATTTCATGCACGCCGTGCAGCCCCGGATTTTTTTACCTGCCAGCTGAACCAGCTCTGTGTCGATTCCCTCATTCGTCAGTTCCTGAAGGGCATACCGGATCAGGATGGCGGTGTTCCCGTTTTTCCTCGGACTCCCGTTAAATGCAACAACTTTCATGAAATTTCCTCCAGACGGTTACCGGCCACACTTTCCAGGATCTTTATCATCAGTGTCCCCTTCCCCCGGTTAGCCACGTCACCTTTGAACACATCCGCGGTGATCTTCCATTCGGGAAGCACATGTCTGTCGGTCTTTTCAAACGTTGGGATCATCTCATGAACCCTGCCAAGAATCACGCAAATGCCGTCCTTCATGTTCGCGCAGGGCCGCAATGCGTCACCTTCAATGACCAGATGACCTCCCCTCATTTCCACGCCCGGGAAATCCCCGGTGCTGCCATGGATATGCACCTCGCCACCCGCAAGATATTCGGCACAGAAATCCCCGGTATTGCCAAACACTTCAACCCTGCCTCCCTGCATTCCTTTCTTCTCACCGCGGTATCCTGTTGCGCAGTAATGGCCTGCATTGCCCCGGCAGAGAATCGTCCCACCCCTCATCTCGCGCCCAAGCCATGCATCGGCATTCCCGAGAATCTCAATCGTCCCGCCGCTCATGAAATTCCCGCAGTGCATGCCGATGTCACCGCTTATCAGGATACTGCCGGTATCCATGTATTCCCCTACACGCTTGATCCGCGATGTATCACCTTTTAAAACAACCTCGATGTTCTCGGGAGAGACTGCAGTACCTTCAACAAAGATCCAGAAGAGCTCTGATAATGTACGCTCCTTATTACCCTCGTACACTACGAGATCGGTGCCTTTCAGAAAGTTGCGGGGAATGATCGCTTCGGCTTCAATGGGGATGGTGGGTTTTTTACGCACCTTGCTCTCTAAGATCACTCTCACGTGAATGCCTCCGTATCTACCTGTCTCCCGCGGGGGAGATACAGGTCCTGTACCGGGTAATTACTCATTCTTACCGTGTAGAACTCCTGAAACCTCCGAATAAATTCAGGATCGTTATCCACCCTGATGTCTTCAGGAATCCGGGCATTCGACCAGAACGTGGCGTTCGCACCATCAACGATGATCTCGCCGTCCCGTGATACCACCCGCCCCCGCTTGATGGTGTAGCGGGTCTTCTGGAACCCTTCGACTACTTTGCGGTATTCCCGTGCAGGGTCTACGGAATCCGTCCTGATCGGGTAGATGGCGATATCGGCTTCCGCACCGACTCCCAGGTGTCCTTTGCCCTGGCTGATGATGCCCAGTGCCTTTGCCTGCCCGGCCCGGGTCATGACTGCGATATCATGCCAGTCCATCTCCCTCTCAAGAGCAGATAGTGAAGTCCTTCGCTCAGTATCTGCATGGAGGGTTGCACATTCCTCGTCACGGTAACGCTTGCTCATCAGGAGCCCGATCACCTCCGGGTACTTCACGAACGGGGCCCCATTGGGGTTGTCGGTTTCGAGCAGGCACTGCCACGGGTTTTTTGTAAGGAGCGCCAGTTCAAGGCCGATTGCCCACATTATACAGTTGACCGCACTCTTCTTGGAGTACGTGACCGGTATGATACCGGATCCGGTTTCCAGCTCCACATCATGGTTGCTCCACTTATTATGGTGGAGGCAGTGCAGGTTAAATTCCATAGGGCCGTCAGCGGTCATGGTCATGGTCCGGCAGAACATGATCTGGCCCATATCCATGACAATCTGGGGTTTGCTGTTGACCGAACGAGTGATATCTTCTGCCTTTGAACAGATATTGCGCCACGTCCCGCCCCCGTACGCATGGAACTGCACATGGGTGGCATACAGGGTCTGGCGGTCGGGATTTAAGTCAGGTACGAGCTCAAACGTGTCGAGCGTAGTCTGGTAATTCCCGGGCTTGCCAAGGTTATTGCAGTGTAGGTGGACCGAATGGGGAAGCCTGAGGAGTTCATTTGCCTTTATCAGGGTGGTAATGATCTCGGCAGGTGTTACTCCAAAATGCGGGACCATTTCCTGGATACTGGTTACGTCCTCACCCCACCCCCATGCCTCGGTACCACCAGGGTTGGTGAGTTTGATCGCGTAGCCTTTGACCGCGTTCAGTGTCCAGCCGACTATAGCAGCTGCTTTCTGTATATTCTTCTCCCGTACTGCATCCATCACTGCCCAGTTGCCGTCAAAAAGGGTATTTGCCAGCATGTCCTGGTGGGGGGTCGCCGTGAATTCTTCATGGGTGTGCCGGGCTTCAAGAGGTGCCATCGCACCTTCGAGCAGGGTCGTGTAGCCCATGGCGCTGTACCGGTAACTGTTCCCGAACGTCGTGGGGACGTAGTAGCCGCTTGTCACATGCATCTTCCCACGCCGCCGTGTCCTTCCCGCCCGCATATCCTCGGGGCTCATATACCGCCCGAAGTTCACCTTGGTACCGCAGACATGGGTATGGGAATCAATGCCGCCGGGAAGCGTGAGGAATCGTTGTGCATCGATCACCTCGGCCTTGTCGGATATTGATTCAACGATACGTCCGTCACGCACAGCGATGTCCATAATATCCCCGTTGATACCCCGGATAGGGTCAATAACGCAGGCATTTTTTACCAACAACTCGGTCATGGTCCCATCCCCCCGTTCAGGCGGTCATAGATCTTTTTTAAGATTGCTGCGTCATCCGGATACCCCCGTTCGATCACTTTTTTCAACCGTATGGGAACGCCGTCCATCCGGTATGCAGTTCCCGCGGCATCAATGGCCGCAGCGGTGCAGGGAATATGGATGCGGGAGAGGGCGGTCGTTGCATTCACGTGCGGGTCAATGAGCACGGTCGGGATTTTTGAGAGGTGTGCAGCAGCAGCCCGGGGAAAGTTGGCTCCCGGGTCGCTTGCCACGATAAGTGCGGCATCGCATTCCCCTCTCCGCAGGATGTCGACGGCGGTTGTCTCGCCCGGGTTATAGAATGCAATACCCCGGGCAAAATCAACAGCGAAAGGATACCCGGTCATCCACGTGAAGACTTCATTGGAACCATAGACATTCCCATGTCCCCTCATGGGGGAGATAACAAATTTTGTGTGACGGTTGAGTTCATCAGTGAGTTCAATGGCATTCCTGACATTCTTATATTTCCCCCGGCTCATGGTCAGCCCGAGGCCAAAAAAGATCGCACCAAACTTTGCGTTCCTGCATATCCCGGCAATCCTGATAAGCTGCTCTTTTGAAATTCCGGCAACTTTTTTGGGGATGACGGATTCTTTCCCTCTCACAATCGCCCGCAGGGCCGAAAGGACGGCATAATCACCCCCGGGTTCGATCTTTACGAACTCATCTGCAATACCGCCGGAATCGTTCATTCGGGTATCGACAACGATCACCGTGCGTTCCCGCTGGGCATCCGGTACAAAGAAGCCCGTGGCAAATGTTGTATACCTGCTCATATGGCGGGGGTGCGCTTCTATCGGGTTGCATCCCCAGTAAATAATCACGTCCGCCCGGTTTTTTACCTGCCCGAGAGTGCAGCCAGGATGGCCGACTTCCTGAATGGCAAGGATGGACGGCCCGTGGCAGACGGTACTCGTGTTATCGATGACTGCACCGATGCGCTCTGCTATATGCACACCCACGCTCTGGGCTTCCCCGTGTGTGCTGCTCCAGCCATAAAGCAGGGGGCGGTCTGCATCTTTGAGGATGTCTGCAGTCTCTTTAATCGCCTCATCATACGAAATTTCCTTCCAGCCGGTTGTGGTACGCCGGATGGGGGCTGGCAACCGGGTATCATTCATGAAGGTTGCTTCGGCAAGAGAGCATCCATTCTGTACCCGCACGACCCTGTCTGCCTCAACCTCAAGTTCGAGATCATCGCAGAGGCAGCCGCAGAATGGGCAGACTACATCATTGACTATCATACCGCAACCCCCCGATCTCTTCCATGAGCTCTCCAACACTCCGTACCGGCTCATCAGTCGGCTCGACATCAACACTCTGGCTTTTAAAATCAGGCATGCCTGTGCCGTGGGTTTCTGACGAGATGATATGGTTGGCATACGGACCGATTGTCATAAAGATCTCACCCTGCGCAATCCCTTCAGCAGCACGAGCGGTTAGAACGACCTGTCCCGTAAGTGATGAGATTCGGACCCGTGCCCCATCCTCGATTCCCAGGACCAGCATGTCCACCGTATTGAGGAAGCAGACAGAGGCTACGGAACGGTACTCCTCCGAACCCTTATGCTCGACAGAAACACCCTGGGACACGGAACGCCCGGTGTTAAGGATACATTTCACTGCGAACCCTCCTGTACAGGCTGCTGAGATCCTTCAAGGATCCGGGCAATCCGGATGGCATTGGTCGGGCAGCTTCCTTCGCAGGTCTTGCAGCCGGTACATTTCTCCTCATGGATTACCACGACATCACCAGCCTGCACGCGCATGATAACCTTATCGTTCGAAGAATGCCCCCCGGCGCCCATCTGGGCGTCGGCCACCTTGTTGACCGGGCAGGATGTGCAGCAGTTCCCGCAGCCGGTACAAAGTACAGGGTCAATGATAACTCGGAATGAAAAGACGAGGGACGTACCTTCACGCTCCATTGTCTCAAGGATCCTGCCGCTGCTTAGTACCCCATGCGGGCAGGCTTCGACACAAAGCCCACACCGAATACAATGTCCTTTATGAATTCTGGGTATCCAGCCGCGTCCGGCATGTACAACTTCAATTGCTCCCGGCGCCGGGCAGGCCATCATACAGAAGAGGGCATGCTGGCACATCTTTCCGGTCAGCTCCGGGAATCCCCGGAAGTAGGAGGGTGTGGTAAGCGGAACGGTCTTGGCAAACAGGAATTTTTTGATCCAGTCGACTCGGGCGAACTCTTTCAGGTACCAAATCATCGAAATCCCCATGTTACCGCTCCGTGCAGGCAATGCAGGGATCCGCCGAGACAAAGGTTGACGTAACATCAGCTATCGAATCTGCACCTATGATCATTTCGTGGCAGCAGGCCTCGATGTTCATGATGGACGGAGTTTGTATCTGGATCTCGACAATCCGACCATATTCATCGCTTTTAATAAAGTACGTCAGTTCCCCCCGGGGTGCCTCACCGCTGTATCTCGTCTCACCTGCTTTGCAGATACCCCCACCCCGTATAATACCTGGGGGGAGATTCTGCAGGCATTTCCTGATCAGATTAATGCTTTGGGCAACCTCATCGAACCGGACCATTATCCTCGCATAGTTATCGCAATCCGTACGGCAGATCGGCACAAACCCGAGTTGCCGGTAGGTTGGATGGTTGAGCCGGCAGTCAGTAGTTATCCCGCTTGCCCGTGCGGTCGGGCCAACAGCATGAGCCCGCTGTGCTGCTTCCTGTGTCAGGATCCCGATATCCCGGCTGCGGAGAGCGATCATCGGACCGTCGGCAAACATCCCGGAATACCTGCGAAGATCCCCTTCGATCCGGTCAAGTGATGCCTGTAACAATTCTGCATTCATGCGGGGGATGTCGCACCGGACCCCGCCGGGAATGATATAAGCGCAGGTGACGCGGGCACCGGTTAAGCGTTCAAGCTCATCCATCACCTGCTCACGCAGGTCGAGGAGGTACATTCCGAGCGTCTCGTGCTCGATGGTGTAACAGTACGAAAAGTTGGCAAGAAGATGGCTCTGCATACGGTCAAGTTCATTTGCAATAACACGGAGATACGCGGCACGCGGGGGGACGGAAATGCCGCTGATCTGTTCCATTGCCTCAATAAAGACCATGTTGTGGATGACCGAGCAGATCCCGCAGACACGTTCAGCAAGGAACATAACTTCC
>JBGOZZ010000005.1:0-13559 GCA_041480465.1 Methanoregula sp.
CGCTGCGACCGAGTCAAGGAGATCATCTTTGATCAGGACCACGTCCCCGCTCTCAATCGCCACGTCAGTACCGCTGCCAATGGCAATCCCGACATCCGCCTGGGCAAGAGCGGGTGCGTCATTGATCCCATCGCCGACAAACGCAACGATTTCCCCTTTTTCCTGGAGAGCTTTGACCTCAGCCGCCTTGTCCGCCGGGAGCACTTCGGCAACTACCCGATCAATCCCGATCTGGCGGGCAATTGCATCAGCCGTGCGTTTATTATCCCCGGTGATCATGACAACATGAATTCCCATCGCCCTGAGCTGCCGTACGGATTCGCCGGATGTTTCCTTGAGAGTATCTGCAATAGCGACCACACCGGCCAGCTGGCTGCCGGCGGCAATAAGAATGGCAGTTTTACCATCCTGCTCAAAGGCAGTGATCCGTGCTTCGATCTCCCCGGTGATCAGGACTCCCTTCTCCTGCATTAGGGTGCGGTTACCCACCAGGACCGTTTCCCCAAGTACGACGGCACTGACTCCTTTGCCACCGTAGGTGTCAAAGTGATCAGCCTGTTCGATGGTAATCCCCATGCCTTGTGCTTTCCGGACAACTGCCAGGGCGAGGGGATGCTGGGAGTTCTTCTCGACACCTGCGGCAAATCCCAGGAGGGTCTGTTCGGAAATGCCAACCGGGAGAGTATCTGTCACTTCCGGCTTGCCTTTCGTCAGTGTTCCGGTCTTGTCAAAAACAACGGTCGTGACCTTCTCGGCAACCTCGAGTGCTTCGCCATTTTTTATCAGGATGCCCAGCTCAGCTCCCCTGCCCACTCCGACTGTTACGGCAGTAGGAGTAGCAAGCCCGAGGGCACAGGGACATGCGACAACGAGCACAGAGATCAGGGCGGTGAGTGCAAACAGCATGGTGGCGTGGAGCACGAAAAACCACACAATGAAGGAAGTTATCGCAATGGCAAGCACCGCAGGGATAAAGTATACAACTGCGGTATCAGCAATACGCTGGACCGGGGGTTTTGAGCCTTGTGCATCCTCGACGAGCTGGATAATCTGGGCAAGTACCGTCTCCTTGCCAACTTTTGTGGCTTTCACCGACAGGACGCTATTCGTATTAAGTGTGCCACCGACCACCTTGCTGCCCTTCGCCTTGAGGGGCGGAATCGGTTCACCGCTGATCATCGACTCATCCACGTAGCTCTCACCGGCTACAACTTCACCGTCAACCGGGACCTTGCCGCCGGGCTTCACGATCACGACATCCCCGGTAACCACATCTTCGATCTGGATCTCCTCTTCCTTTCCATCGCGGATGACCGTAGCGGTCTTTGCCCGGAGCCCGGCAAGTTTCCTTATCGCTTCAGATGTTCTCCCTTTTGCCCGCGCCTCGAGATAGCGCCCGAGCATGAGGAATGCGGCAAGCATGATGGCAGTATCGTAAAACATGAATTCATGGGTGAGGATGATACCGAATGTACCCATCACGCTCGAAACAAATGCAACGCCGGTACCCATGGCATACATTACATCCATGTTGAGGGAACGGTTGCGCAGGGCCATGGATGCAGCCCGGAAGATGGGATATGCGACATAGAAAAAAACCGGCGTTGAGATGACCAGCATCGCATAGGCAAGAGTCTGCATGGGCAGGCCAAGAGGCAGCCACATGGCAAGCATGAGCGGGATGCTCACGGCAAAACCAAGAGTGAACCTGAGAAACTTGTCATGGAGATCTTTTTCCCGTGCCGCTTTCTCGGCTTCTTCACTCACCTCACCAGAGATTCCCAGGTACTGGTAACCGGCATCTTCGATGGCTTTTTTCATATCAGGGACTGCTGATACCGAAGGGTTGTATATGACATATGCCTTTTCTGTACCAAGGTTTACGTTTGCAGACAGGATACCGGGAAGCGCCCGCAGTGCTGCCTCGATGGTCTGGACACAGGTAGCACAAACCATCCCCCCGATTTTTAGGGTGACTTCACGGTTCACGACATCATATCCCACCGTCTTCACTGCTTTTTCCAGGTCGGTCAGCGAGACTTTTGTAGGATCGAACTCAACATGAGCCGTATCGGTACCAAAATTCACCTGGACATTCGAGACATCCTTGATCTGCGAAAGGGACTCCTCGATATTCACGGCACAGGTCGCACAGTGCATGCCTGAAATTTTTAATTCTGCTTTCTTTTTTTCCGGTTCTGCCATGGGGTTCTCCATAAGGCTTATGGATCAGAGCAGTTTTGTCTCTTCGGTTGGTTTTGGCACTTTCACAACCAGTACGCGGAAGACCGAAGTACTCTCGTTACTCCAGCGGTGCGGGATCCTGGCAGGACTCTCGACGAGCATGTCTTTTCCTACAGTCTGCTTCTCGCTGCCGATTTCAATAACCCCGGATCCTTCAAGGACGTAAAAGAACACATCGACCGGGGTGATATGTTTTTTAAGTGCTTCACCGGGCCTGAGGGTAATAACGACCGCGATTGCATGCGGAGACTCGTAAATTTTGCGTGCGTCCACATGGTGAGGATTTGGTCCTGATACGACGTGTGCAACATCGGTTATTTTCATACTGTTCTCCTTCTTACTCTATGCTGAACGTGTGACCAAGATAGATAAAAGGGTATCAATACCAGCATAACGATAGTCTGGATGCTGTATCCATGTCGTGAAGAGGCGGATGTAAGAGCCCTGTTTTTTACCTTGTCTTTTCAGAGTCGGGTACACTCTTTATTTTCCAGAAATTCCTGTCTTCAGGACCGCTGTTTTTTGTATTCCGCGAGGATCGCCACCGCGTACACACTGCTCTTTTTTGTCGGCACGTAGTTGAACTCTTTTACCCGTTTCATAAGCTCTTCAGTGAGCACAGCATCATCGGATGGTCTGATCTTGTTTACTTCATCAAAGATCCAGTCAAGGTGATCTATCCCCGTATCTTTGCCGTCAATGAGCACCCGTTTTGTGGTGATCTTATCCGGGGGAATTCCCCCGCAGATCGAACAGTAATACCCATCCTTGTCATCCCCGCCCATTGTTCTCACTCCCTGATCATGGTAAGTGACATCTTGAACTTCGTGATCGCGGACAGGGCATGGGGGGCATTGGCCGGGAAAATGATGGTCTCGCCTTCCTTCATCCGGGAGGTCTGCCCTTCGACCCACACTTCACATTCCCCGTCAAGGATAGTAACTACCGCATCAAACGGAGCGGTATGTTCCGAAAGCCCTTCGTTCTCATCAAACGAGAAGAGGGTGATATTGCCCGTCTTGCGGGAGATGATCATCCGGCTGGCAACCGTGCCCTCGTTATAGTTCACCAGATCTTTCAGCTGCAGAACTTTTCCTTTCAGTTCTTCACGTTTTTTATCGGGTTTGTCCGGGGTTTCCTGGAGGTATTCTGCCATAATCGTGACTCTTCCAGTGCAGTTGTTGAAGGGGGAGGGTATTATTGATTTCCTCTTTGTGGTTGATCTTCTGCCAAAGAGTGCCCAATCAAAGAAGAACCTGTGCTATTGATTTACGTTCTAAAATGGCAGGAAGATCAGCCACACCCAGCAAACCGCAAGCTGCAGTATGGTCAGCGGTACCCCGATTTTTGCAAATTCGAAGAATGTCAGGGTTTCACCCTGTTTTTCTGCATTCTGGATGATGATAACGTTGCTTGCGGCGCCAAGGATGGTCAGGTTGCCTGCAATCGTGCTCCCCGCAGCAAGTGCCATGAGCTGGGTGCTGGTTCCCCCGGCCTGGAGGATCATCGGCTGGAACAGGGCAACAAACGGCACATTGGAAATGAACTGGCTGATGACCACACTGGTCATGAGAATCAGCGGGACGGAAGTAACCATACTCCGGTCAACAAATGCCTGGAAAAATCCTGTCTGCCAGACGCTCTCCATCAGCACAAACATGGCAGCAAAGAAGACGAGAGTAGGCCAGTCGATATTCTTAAGGAGTCTCACCGGGTCTTTACCGAACAGCAGGACGGGGATTGCGGCGCATAGGGCAATAAACGGGAGAGGTACAAGAATTTTTCCTCCAAAAAAAGACACGATGATGTTGGCAACAGCAAGGGTCAGGATGATGGCAAGTGAGCATTGTACCGGAAGAATTGTTTTATTCTCAGCGCTCTGAACCATATCCGGCTCAATAGGCTGGGCGGAAAAATCCATCCGGAACGACAACCTGAGAACGATAAATGCAAGACCAAGGCTGATAAGCGTGGGAATGAGAAGGTACAACCCGAAGGTAACGAACGGGGTTTCCAACCCGCTGTTCACCGCGACAAGCAGGTTCTGGGGGTTTCCGATCGGGCTCATGACACTGCCGGTGGTAACCGCCAGTGCAAGAGAGAGAAGCATCAGTTTTGGTGAGATCCGGAATTTCGTGGCAAGGGAGAGGACCAGGGGTGTCCCGATAATAGCAAGAGTGTCATTCATCAGGACCGCTGAAAAAAAACCCATACCGAAAAGAATGAGAAGGATCAACTGGTTTGGCGTGCGGGCGTGAGAAAAGAAGCGGCATGAAAGCATGGACAGGTAGCCGCTTTCCACCATGGCCTCACCCACAATAAACATGCCGGATAAAAAAAGCATGACATCGATATTGATCGCACCCAGCGCGTCGGGAAGAGAGATCTGCCCGCTGATGAGGACTGCCACGGCTCCGCCAAGCATGATTTGCCAGATCCTGAGATTGAACCGGCCCACCTGGCGCACAGCAGTCAGCAGGAACACGGCCGCAAGAACGATGACCGCGAGGTACGTATGAGAGTGTTTTTAGTTATGGGTGATGATTCTTGGCATTCCGATGTCTAATAAAACGATTTTCACATAACCGGGATGAAACTCCAGTAAAATCACCTTGTTTCTTCCTTTTGATCAGGATCCTTTACCTTCCAGTGCAGGAGAATACCTTCCTCGATCCTGTGAGCTTCCAGAAGTGACAGGCGGGGAAACGATGATTCTTTAATGAATCCGACACCATCATTCAAAGTAGGAGCATCCTTACCTCCAATAACTATGTTTCCGATGAACGTGAAGATCTCATTAACAAGTCCTGCATCGAACAGACCTGCAATAAGGGTCCCCCCACCTTCTACTATAATCCGGTGGATGCCCATCGCTGAGAGTTCAACCATCAGGGCAGAAAGGTCTACCTCGGCATCTCCGGCAACAATTATTGTCGATTTATTTTTCAGAGCGGATATTTTCGTAGCATCAGCCCTTCGGGATACCGCAATCACGCGTTTTCCCTCACCTTTATTCAGGATTGCTGCATCGTGAGGGATTCGAGCTGAACTGTCTACAACAATACGGACCGGGTTCACATCAAGACCCAGAGCTTTCCGATAGGTGCGGCACTCTTCCGACTTTACCGTAAGCGAAGGATCATCAGCAAGGACAGTACCGATCCCTACCATCACAGCGTCACTTTCTGCTTTCAGCCGATCAACCCGGAAAAAATCCTGCGCACCTGATATCCTTACCTGTCGGCGCTGACGGGTAGAGATCTTGCCATCAGCACTCATTGCAACATTAACTACGACATACGGGTGCATAACTAACGGGTTTGCATGGCTTGTTATTTCAACCCCACTGTTCACTGAATAAAAACCAAAAATATAATTCATGAATCCTTGTCGAAATCCAAGAAAAGATCGTGAAAGAACGGGGAACCCGGAAACTGTATCCGAAGTATTTCTGCAGCAATAATAAAAAATCGATAATAATTTACCAAGTGTTTTTTCAGAGATTTTTTTCAGAGGAATATATCTTAAAATAACAAGAGAATCAAATTGCGTAGATAGAATGGCAGGGAAGATCCGTTCCAGTGAAACATGGTACCGTGCGATTTTTGAGAATTCATACCATGGGATCATTCTTTTTGACAAATCAGATTTCACTATCAAAGAGATCAATACTGCATTCTCAAACCTCCTCCATTATCAGCCAGAAGAACTGGGTAGATTGGTCTTTACCTCGCTCTTCACTGATCCTGAAGAGAAAACACGGTTTTTGACTTGTATCGGCCAAAGTCCTGAAACCAGCAGTTTTGAAACCCGGTTTAAAACAAAAGAGGGGAATGAATGCCGGGTAGAACTCTCCTGGAATGCTGTTGATACTATGACAATCAGTTGCACGGCAATTACCATCAATCCCGGTAAAAAATCAACAAAAGCGGTTGATGACGACATTATGCAATACAACCCGCTCACTGAAAACCTGCCGACCAGTATTCTCATAGTGAGAAATGGAAAGGTCCAGTATGCAAATCCTGCATTCTCGACTTTTTCAGGTTATCCGCCAGATGAAATACCAGGAAAAGATCTTCTGTCGTTGATTGCCGCCCCGGACGTGGATACCTTTAAAGAGTTCGTAAAACGCGGATTGGAGGTGTCTCCGATAACAAATCGAAGTGAGTTCCGTTTCATGACAAAATCCGGCAAAAAAAGGATGGTGTTGCTCTTTACCCTGCCAACCACCCATTCCGGAAAGCCAGCTACCCTGATTAATCTTGTCGATATTTCTGAAAAACAGGTACTTGAGGATAAAATCCAGTTTGATAATGAACAACGCAGGGGGATTATCGTCACCGTCGCCCATGAACTGCGTACACCACTCCAGCCGATCCTCGGGTATCTCAACCTGCTCATCCAGGATCCGGAAGGATTCGGTATCAAGGATGATACAAAAAAGATTCTTGAACGCTGCCTTGCGAGTGTTGACCGGGAACGCCAGATTATCAACCAGATGCTGGAGCTCTCTGTGCTTGATAGCGGGAAGCTTCACCTTAACCACTCAAAATTCCTGTTGGCTCTGCTTATTAACAGTGTGATTGATTCAAGCGGCTACAGCACAAAAGCTGAAATAACCATTGATATTCCAAAAAATCTGGTGATCACTGCAGATATGGACCGTCTCTTTAGCGTGTTTGACTCTCTTCTCTCAAATGCAGTAAACTTTTCCCAACCTCCCCGCAAAATTACCATTTTTTATCGTTCGGATACCGAGGATGCATTCCACCATATTTCTGTCAGAGACAACGGGACCGGCATATCCGAACATGCACTTTCATCAATCTTTGAGCCATTCCAGCTTGCGGATGCAGCAAAACTATCCCGCAGGTTTGACCGCATCGGGCTCTCATTGGCTATGGCAAAGAAAATCGTGCAGATGCATGGAGGAGATATCGCCGTTGAGAGCATTTTAGATACGGGCAGTACGTTTACCCTTCACCTGCCAAAATCCAGGAATGAAGGCGTAAATAATTCGACACCGGTTTCCTGATCCGGCTGAACATATCCCATTCTTCCCTATCGCAGGATATAAAAACCTCTTTTAATCAGTCTTGTTGCAGCAGGAAGTTGCAGTATGCTGCCATGCCGGGGTGAAATTTCACGATTTCCTTTTTTTCAGTATTCCATCCCGATCAGAGACAGATATGGCAGAGAGCTACATTTGAAATACCGGTGAAAAACAATCATACCCTAAAGGATGGTCAATTCCTATGACAGAAAACCCTTCATACAGTGATGATCCCGCACAGCTTCTCAAGAAACTTTTAGTCCTTGAACATGCACGGGCAGATGCTTTGTTTCGCAAGGATCGCCGGGCGCTCGAAGCGTTCCTTGCACCGGATTTTGTTGAGATTAACCTTTTCGGACAGTTCAGCCGTGAAGATATCCTGACCCGGTTATTTCCTCTCTTCACGCTGCACTCCTTTAGCATAGATGAACCCCATGTCCAGCGTACCGGAAAGGATACCGCGGTGATCACCTACCGATGCACGGAAGATGCTACACTGGGACGGAACAAAAAGAGCGGTTCCTTTGCCGTGAACGCTCATTATTCGTTGATCGGGAACCTGTGGAAGATTTCCCGCTGGGAGATCGTTAACAGGCCGGGGGCATGACAGCTGACGATATTCTCCCGTATCCCCGGCTTTTATGGACCTCCCCGCACCTGAACGTCATTGTGTGTGTTTTAACTGTATATGACATTATCTTTAATACAGCACCATGACAACCATTAGCATGATAATTGTGGTATCCTCATGCTCACACTCAGGGGTTTAACCAAACAGATCGGCGGCCTGCGGGCAGTGAATAGTGTGGATCTTTCTTTAGGTGAGAACGAGATTGTCGGGCTTGTAGGTCCGAACGGTGCGGGAAAGACCACTCTTCTCAATATGATCTCAGGTATCAGTACCCCGACTACAGGAACAATCACATTCCTCTCCGAAGATATTACCGGGCTCAAAGCGGACAGGATCTGTAAAAAAGGAATAGCAAAGACGTTCCAGATCGCCGAGTCCTTTCCCGGGCTTACCGCCCATGAATGTACGATGATTGGCGCATTGTTTGGCAACCACCGTACGATCAGCATGGCGGAAGCGGGAAAAGAAGCGATTCAGACCCTTGACTTTGTGGGTTTCCCGGCAGAAAAACACGGGACAACCATCAAAAATTTAAATGTCGTTGAACTGAAAAGGGTGCAGCTCGCACGGGCCCTGGCTTCAAAACCAAAACTACTCCTTCTCGATGAGATTACAACGGGGCTCAACCCCAGGGAGAGCAACGAAGCAGTCGGGCTCATCCGGAATATAAGGGACCGGGGGATATCTATCCTTATCATCGAGCATGTGATGAGCGTTATTATGGGGGTCTCGGACCGGATCGTTGTGCTCGACCATGGCGAGAAGATCGCGGACGGCAGGCCGTATGAGGTGGTGAACAACCAGCGGGTTATTGACACCTACCTCGGTGATATCGACGCATTCTGAAGGGAGGGATTATTGTTCATGCTGACCGTTTCAGGGCTCAGTATTTTCCACGGGAACCTGCAGGTTGTCTGGGACCTCTCGTTCCGGGTTGATAAAGGCGAGCTCGTCACCATGATCGGCCCGAACGGGGCCGGGAAAACTACTACCGTCGAGACTATCGTGGGCCTCAACAGGAAGGCGACAGGCTCGATTCTGTTTAACGGTGAAAACATCCTCGGCTGTCACCCGTATGATCTCTATCGGAAAGGACTTGCCCTGGTACCCGAGAAACGGGAGATCTTCCCGACAATGCCGGTGATCGAGAACCTTCTCCTTGGCGGGGGCGGCAATACTAACCCTGACAAGACCTTCGACCGGATCTTCCGTCTCTTCCCGACCCTGCAGGAGCGGCGGCGGCAGATGGCCGGAACGCTTTCCGGCGGCGAGCAGCAGATGCTTGCCATCGGTCGTGCGCTCATGTCGGAACCACGGCTCCTCATCCTTGATGAACCGTCAACTGGACTCTCTCCCATTCTCACCGCCCAGGTATTCCGGTCACTCGAACAGCTTGGGCGGGAAGGGATGACAATCCTCCTGCTCGAGCAGAACGTCCGGAATGCACTTGCCATGTGCGACCGGGGGTATGTGCTGGAAAATGGCAGGATCGTGCAGGAAGGCCGTTCAAAAGAACTCATGCACGATCCGCGTATCCAGAAGGCATATCTCGGGTTCTGAAATGTTGATGGGCACACATGATTGTTCTGACTATTGATCTTCCTGACCTCGATGAAACAGATACAAATGAGAGTTTCGTATCTGAACGACAACAAATATAAAAATCATCTTAATCTTTTGAGAATCCCCCCGCCTCAGGCCTCTCAGAGGCACGGCGGAGCAGGGAAGTTTCCTAAGATTGTAGTCCTTGATACGCCGCGGGGGTGCCCCGTTGGGGGCGGCGGCGTTCATCACAACAAAAAGTTGGTATAATTACCACCATCAAATCCGGATACATTTTCCGGGAAAATAATCAGAAGATCGCCATGACGCTCCTGACAGCTCTGAAGCCTCCTGGTACGCGATTGCCTCTTATCGGATCGCAAAAAATCAGTGTAAAAACAGGGTTTTCAACTGACCTGGAAAATTCTGTTATAAAAATTAATGCGATCAATCCCCCGAGGGTTCCGCCAGGGGCATGTTTCTCCGCCGTCTCTTCAACCATTCCTGAACGCTCTCCGGCAGGCTCACGAGCCCCCGGGGCAGGAAGATAATAGCGAGGATGAGCATGACCCCGACGATGACGTACCGCCCGAAGGTTAGCCCCGTTGCCTTGAGCCCTTCCCAGATGATAGTCAGCACGACCGTTCCGACAACCGGGCCGGCAAGAGTACCAAGCCCGCCGAGGATGACATACGTAACCGGCCAGAACGAGTTGTCGACCCCGTAGAGCTCCGGCGTCAGGTAGCCGATATGGTGGATCTCGAGCGCCCCGGCAACACCAGCGATGTAGGCAGAGAGGGCAAACGCGAGAAGGCGGTAACGGACCGGATCGATCCCTGCAGCCCGGGCCTCAAGTTCGTTCTCGCGGATTGCGAGAAAGGCGAGACCTACCCGTGACTTCATGATGTACCAGATGGCGGCGATGGAAGCGATGGTGATGGCAAGGACCGCGTAATATTCAATCAGCTGGTAGCCGGGTATCGACGGGCTCAGGAGCCGCGCCGATGCGATACCGTCCCAGCCCCCGGTAACCGGGGCGAGCACGCTGACAGTCAGTGTCTGGACGATGATTGCAAAACCGAAGGTGACCATTGCAAGGAACCATTCCTTGAGCCTTACACAGGTGATGCCGATAAGGATACCGATGAATGCAGCGACGGCGGCACCGAGGAAGATGGTGACGAACGGGGACATGCCGCTCTTTGCAGCAATGAGCGTCGATGCGTATGCCCCTATACCGAAGAATGCGGCGTGGCCGAGCGAACCCTGCCCGGAGTACGCAAGAAGGTTCCATGCCGAGGCAAAGATGATGAAGATCAGCATCAGGACGAGGAGGTTGAGGATGAACATGCTGTCAGTGAGGAACGGGAAAACTATGGCGATGGCAAGCGTGGCAATAGTCCCGTATTTTACCATCTCATCCTTCCTGAACTGCATGGGTCCTTATTCCCCCTTCTCTCCGAACAACCCGGTCGGCCTTACCACAAGCACGACGATAAGGATGACAAACGAGATCGCGTCCTTCCATATGCCGCCAAGGAGAAACGCAGCGCCGTTCTCGGCAAGGCCCATTAACAGCCCGCCGATGATCGCACCGGGGATGCTGCCGAGGCCTCCCAGGATGATGATCGCAAAGGCCTTGATCGCGGGGATCGAACCCATATACGGGTTGAAGACCTGGCCGCTCACGATCCAGAGCGTTCCTGCGGCGGCAGCGAGTGCACATCCCAGGCCGAAACTGATGACGTCGATCCGTTCGACATCAATCCCGACGAGCATCGCTCCTTTCCGGTTCTGGCTCGTTGCCCTCATCTGCATACCAATCGTCGTCCTTTTCAGGAAAAGGTACAGCCCGCAGATGATTACAGCGGTAAAAACCATGATGAGAATATAATCGAGCGGGACAGAAAGCGACCCGACCGGTAGTGTAATACCGTCATAGGGGCTTTTAACGCTCTGCCAGGCGTCCCCCCATATCATGGCAGCCCCGTTCTGGAAGATATAGATAAGGCCAATGGACAGGAAAATCTCGTTGAGCTTGCCGGTACCGAGGATCGGGCGGAAGCAGATCCGTTCGACGACTGCACCGATACCGATGAGTGCGAGCATAGACAAAAGGATGATGAGATAGGGATTGATGCCCGTGAGAAAAAATATTGTCGCGGTTATGTAGGCGCCGATCATCAGGAATTCGCCATGCGCAAAATTCACGATTTTCATCACGCCGAAGATCAGGTTCAGCCCGGTAGCGAGGAGGATATAGATGCAACCGGCGTACAGTCCCCAGAAAATGATCTGCAGGAATACCCCAAGATTGTCCATGATCTGATCAGCACCTGTCCGGCTCTATGCAATATATCAGTCTGCCATGGATTAAAAAAGGGAGGTAATAGTTACGAACTGCTGCCTGCAACGTACCATGATGGCAGGACAAAGTTCGTTGTTTTCAGGTTATCCGGCCAGACAATCGAGGGCCTCGTCTCGCCGATAGTGGCGTTGTACGACAACTGCTCCATCCAGAGATCGAACGTCGACTCCCGGAAGTCCGGTGAGAACGAAATGGTCTTGTCCTTCATCGCCTCGATAACCTGGGGCATCTTTAAGGTGACGAGCGCCTGTCGCACAGCTGCTTTGTCTGTGGTCCCCGTATTTTCTATTGCCTTTGCTGCGATATAGATCCCTTCATCCGTAGAGGCACCCATCATGTCCGGGTAGTTCCCGAATCGTGCAAAGTAACTCTGCTTAAACGCATTCTGGGCATCAGCGACAGCTCCAACCGGTGCAATATAAGGTGAATACCTGCTCTCGATGACGGCTCCTTCACCGTACTGGCCGAGGTCTTTGTAGAACTGGGCATTGTCATTGTTCTCTACGTTGAGGAATATCGTATTGAGACCGATATCCCTCCGTGCCTGTGTTATAATCGGGGCTCCTTCGTTCGGGAATGCCCCGAGATAGACCGCATCGGGGTTTGCTGCCTTTATTGCGGTCAGCGGGGTCCTGAAATCACTCTCTCCCATCTTGTAGCTCTGCTGGGAGACCAGCTTGATGTTCAGCTTTTCATTCGTGATGGTGGTGTTCACCGCGGACTGGACACCTTTACCGAATGCGGTGTCCTGGTAGATGAGGGCAAGCCGGAACGGGCGGTCTGCAGAAACGTTAAGTTTTTTATTAACCGCAGGACGGACCACCTGGTCGATAAACGTGGTGGTATACTGCCCGTATGTGTCGGTCGTCGGGCAGTGATGGAAGATGTAGCTGGTGTCGATATCCGTGCGGTGGGTGATGATGGGGCTCGATGCACCGGTCACGATGTACGGAACCTTGTACTCCGCTACGGTCTGCTCGTACGCAGAGGTGACCGCACTTGAGTACCCGCCGACGAGAATGTCTACTTTGTCATCAGTGATCAGCTTGGTCACGGCCTTCTGGCCTCCCTGCTGGGTAGACTCATCGTCACCGACAATGAGTTTGAGCTGGGCTTTCGATCCGTCTTTTAACGTGACACCGCCATCAGCGTTGATCTTGTCAGCGGCGACCTGGGCGGACTGCCACATGTTGGTACCGACATTGCTCGCAGGACCGGTCAATGACGCAATGACACCGACTTTGATAACGGCCGGAGCGGTCACGGCTGCCTGCTGCTGGGTGCAGCCGGCGATTAATGCAGCCGCAATAAGGATAATTGCGATGAAAAGAACTGAGTACTTCATACCATATACCTACTATGCTATGTTATAGCATATCAGTATAACAATACACCATTTGACATTAAAAAGAATAGTGGTTTGGTATTTTTCCACTGAATTTTTTTCTTCCGTACAGGGTTCCATCCTGACATCTGACTTCCTTATCATTACCTATGTCCTGATACAGGAAAAATTATGCGTGCCGGGTTCCCGGGGATTACTGGTTCAGGGAACTTAAAGGGCTGATTCCGAGCAGATCCGCTATTTCGAGATAGTGTGCAGCAAACCCTTTCCAGGCACCCCATCGCTCTGCAAATGAACGGGCCTCACCGGACGAAATTTTTTTATCATTCAGGTAAAACCGTGCAATAAACCGCCGGACGCCTATGTCATCAGC
>JBGOZZ010000006.1:0-12826 GCA_041480465.1 Methanoregula sp.
ATATATCTCTCCGTGCGGCCTGTGCATCAAAGTATGCCCGGTGGGCGAGGACCGGAAACTCTTCCAGCGGGAAGACCTGGAACTATACAATGAGAAAGCAGAGAGATTTGATCGTTACCATCAGGCATGGAGGCATGTCAGGAAGTACGGATCGAAATAAAAAGATCTGCAAGCCCGCACCCGGATTAAGAAAATCGTGTTATTTTGATAAAATGAGGGGTAGGTATCCGTCTGTTCCCATTCAGGAGCAATGCCGCCGCCCCTGACGGGGCGCCCCCGCGGCGGATCAGTAACTAAAATCCTGAACGCACCCTGACCCGCCGTGCCTCGGAGAGGCCCTGAGGCGGGTTAACCTCATAAATACTATGATTTTTTTATGAAATTGCCATTTTAATCGTTCCATGAGGACTATATCCAAATCCATTCTCTATTCCGATACATTCAATCTGAAAACATAAGGAGAAAATATTGAATCTTTTCCATCAGTCATGCAATATTTGTCGTGCAATACACAGAACAAAAAGACCTGTTACGATCCCGATAATGGAGAGCGGAGATTGTGTCACCGGAGGCTGGGTCGGGGGTATGGATGTCTGCGTCGTGTTTAACGGGGGAGTTGCTACAGTTGCCGGAAGAGAGGGGGTTGTAACAGCCGCAAGGGTCCGTTCAGTTACCGTAAATGTTGCAGAGGCGATCACGTCCTGTGTCACTCCCGAAACCTTCACGATGTACTCATCTGCCCTGAATGTGGATGTATCTACGAAAAAGAACCAGGTGTTGTACCCGTTTGTCCCCGGCAGGACGGTCACCGTGCCGCTCGATCCGGAAAATCCACTGCCCTGCACCTTCTGCGTGGGGCTGAACGAGGACGAGTAAATCTCGACCAGGAGATCATTACCCACCGCCACGTTGGTCGAACCGCTTATTGTGAACGTATCGCCGACATAATGGTTGCCGATCGGGTTGATCATGGAGGAAGGGGCATCCACAAAGAAAGGAATAGTCGTGAAATCATCGTCGATATTCTGGCTGTTGATCGCCTGCATAAGAGCGTACCCGGCATCCGGACGCTGGAGACTTCCCGCCCCGGTGAGCTGAAAAATTGCTTTTCCCGAGTCCAGCTGACGATTGATAGCCTCCCCGGTGACGGCATTGTAGATGATATCAAACTCCCCATTCATCATCGGATGCTGGATGATGACCAGGTACTGGCCGGATGCCAGGTGCTGTGTTTCAGATGACTTCAGTTCATAGGAATACGTGTTGTCCTCATTGACCGGGACACTTGAAATTTTAACGTAATTTCTACCAATCACCCAGATCTGAAGTCCGTTCTGGGGGTGGCCGGTGGCGATACCGGAAATTACGACCGGATCACCGTTTGCGATGTTCGTTATTGATGATGATGTGCCGCCGGGTGCGAGGGTAACAGCTGCTGATGGAATCACAACGATTGCACAGAACAGCAGAAAAAATCCAAACACGGTTACTTTCCGCTTCCCTGGGTGCTCATTCAAACCGATCCTCATTGATTATATCATAAGACAGGAGAACCTGATATAACAGATCGAAGAGCACAAAAGAAGTGAGTGGGAGGAGTAAGCCTCCTTCTGTTTCAGCGGCATTCAGCTATGCGTCATACCCGGACAGATACCGGGCTATCCAAAGGTCCTGTTCTGACTTGCACCCGCAGGGGTTCGCCGTTTCACCGATTCCTGTTTGTTAACGCTCAGCGGGTTTCACACGGGCCGTGCGAAACTTGACGGATACACCGTCTCAACCGCTTCATGACTGAAAACAGGCCGTATCGTTTCTGTGCCATTGCCGTGACTCTCGCCACCCGTACTTGTGTACGGCTGCGTGCCCGGTGGGTGGGAGGACTTTCCTCAGCAGCCATAATGGCCACCGTCGGCCGCTCTCTCCCTCTCCTGTAGTACTAAGAGGTTTCGGGAGATAAGCCCAGCGATTGCCGACAGGATTTTTCTCACCGGAATGTGGTTTGTTCGATAGATTGTTAAATAAAGTGCACTAAAGACAGTCACAAAGGTAAAGCGGAGATCTGATGTATGCTGCTCACTACGGAAGAAGGCAGGATTGCGCTGCAGCTGGCACGCGGTGCAATTGCATATGCCATTGGCAAAAAACCAAAACCCGCACTTGCCCTTACGCCGGTTTTTAATGATAAGCGCGGAGTTTTTGTCACGCTCACCAGAGAAGGCCAGTTGCGGGGATGTATCGGCTTTCCCTACCCGGTGATGCCGCTGGGAGACGCAATTGAGGACGCAGCAGTCGCAGCTGCAACCGGAGATCCCCGTTTTCCCCCGGTCCGCAAGGATGAACTTTCGTGTGTCAGGCTTGAAGTCACGATCCTGACCGTGCCCACCCCGCTTGATGCCGAGCCGTGTAAACGACCGGAAAAGATCGAAGTTGGAAAGCATGGCCTGATTATCCGGGGGCGGGGAACGAGCGGTCTTCTGCTCCCCCAGGTAGCAACCGAATATTGCTGGGATAGCCCGACCTTCCTCGATCATACCTGCATCAAGGCCGGGCTCCCTGAACACTGCTGGATGACCCCGAATGTTGAGGTTCTTACCTTTGAAGGGCAGATCTTCACTGAACGGGAGTGAAGGCAACCGTTTAACCCCAGTACCGCATATATTAGAGGACAACAACGGTGATGCATGGGAATTGCTTTTGAGAGCCTGTACAGTGATATCGCGGGACGCACCGGAAAACTGACTGTCGGGAAAAAGACGGTAAAAACCCCTGCACTCCTCCCCGTCATCAATCCCCATCTCCAGCTCGTAACGCCAAAAGAGATCCGGTCGATGGGAGTTGAAGCGCTGATCACCAACGCCTACATCTTTTCCCAGAGCCGGCAGTACCGGCAACGTGCCCTCGATGAAGGCCTGCATAAGGTGCTGGATTTTGACGGTGTTATCATGACAGATTCAGGTTCATTCCAGCTCTCCGTGTATGGGCAGGTCTCTGTAACCAATACAGAAACTCTCTCGTTCCAGCGCGATATCGGAAGCGACATCTGGGTACCTCTCGATATCCCGACCTCTCCTGGCTCTGATCGGGAGACCGCTGAACGTGAACTTGCGATAACCATGCGGCGTCTTGCTGAGGCACAAGAGGTTTTTGGAAAGGATGCACCCGTTGCAGGCCCTGTACAGGGCGGCATCTTTAATGATCTCCGCGAACGGGCCGCCCGTGAGGTGACGGATCTCGGTTTTACGTTCTGCCCGATCGGGGCAGTCGTTCCCCTTATGGAATCGTACCGCTACCGGGACCTGGTGAGCGTGGTAATGGCGGCGAAAAAGACGCTCACACCATCGGCATGCGTTCATCTGTTCGGGGCCGGTCACCCGTCCATGTTTGCGCTTGCCGCTGCCATGGGCTGCGATCTCTTTGATTCTGCCGCGTATGCACTCTCTGCAAAGGAAGGTCGATACCTGACTACACATGGCAGTTTTAAAATTGACGAACTCGCAGATCTCCCCTGTGCATGCAATGTCTGCCGTACCCATACCGCAGAAGAACTGCGTAGTGCCGTGGACAGGGAACGCCTGCTCGCACTCCACAACCTGTATGTAACAGTTGCCGAGATCTCCCGGGTCCGTCAGGCAATTTTTGACGGGACACTCTGGGAACTGGTCGATGAACGGTGCCGGGGTCACCCCCAGCTCCTTGCCGGCTACCGGGCGCTGCTTGAAAGGACAGTATCCCTGGAAAAATCCGACCGTGTCTCAAAACGCCGGTTTTTCTACAGGGGCAGCGAGAGCTGCTCCCGGACAGAGATCATCCGGTACCACCAGATGCTCCCCCGCCTGCAGCTCGGGAACAGGGTCCTTATTGCATTCGATGGCGGCATGCGCGACGAATTTGACGATACGCTCTTTTTCAAACCCCCGTTCGGCCCGTATCCAAAAGAACTCAAAGAAACATTCCCAATAGGCCAGAGCGAAATCCCTCAATGGGACGATGCCATGGTAAGGACAGGCTGCAGGGGGATTAAGGAGCTGATTGTGAGTCATCCGGGCAGCAGGTTTGTTGTTTCCTGCGACCCGTGCTGGGAAGGCATCGTACGCCAGGAACTGGGTACAGTCGAGGTGCGCAATGACAAAATTTGATATCAGGAGACGTGACGGACTTGCCCGTACCGGCGTCTTTACGGCAGATGACGTTTCCGTAAAACTCCCGATGGCTCTCGAAGCCGAATCACTCTTCCCTGACCTGGATCTCCGGGAAGAGACCAACCTGCCACTCTGCGCCCCGGCGGCGCTGGCAGAACAATACCCACTCCTGAACAGGGGACAACCGGTCTCCATCCACCCCCTTCTTGACAATCCTGCACAGAGCGGAGACTGCGTGATGGCCGCAAACTGGCATACTGCATTCTTAAATCCCCGGAATTATGTCGACTGGCTCATCGGGCTCAAGGAGAAGACGCCGGTCGATACTGCGTGGTATGCCCCGGCATCTGCCCTGCCTTCAAATATACATATCCTGTGTTATTCCGGGTTCGACATTTTTGATTTCCGGGCTGTCGATCTCAAGACTGCGCAGGGACGGTTTTGTACTCCCGAAGGAGATTTTCCAAAAGAAGCGCTCGACAGGGGAATCTGCACGTGTACCGGATGCCTGGAAAACGATCTGAAGATGCATAACCGGCAGGCACTCCTCAGGGAGATTGCTCTTGTTACCATGTTCATTGAGGAATCCCGGCTGAGGGATCTGGTCGAATCCCGGTGCAGGCTCGATGCAGCCCAGGTTGCTGTCATGCGGCATCTCGACAGCCAGTATGCATTCATGGAACGGTGCCTGCCTGTTGCACGAAGCGGTATCATGCGGGCAAACTCGGGAGAATCCCTGCACCGGGCCGAGGTCCGGCGGTTTGCTGAACGGGTTATCACCCGGTACATTCCGCCACAGACAGATGTGGCTGTCCTGCTTCCCTGTTCGGCAAAAAAGCCCTATTCCCTTTCCCGGAGTCACCGGAGATTCCAGCAGGCGATTGCCGGTCGCGCCCACGAACTTATCGTCACCTCCCCGCTGGGGCTTGTACCACGGGAACTCGAGTGCGTCTACCCGGCAGGTCACTACGATGTACCGGTTACCGGCTACTGGGACGCCGAGGAATGTACGGTCATTGCCGGCATTCTTGCCCGCTATTTCGACCGACAGAGGTATCGCCGGATCATCGCTCACCTCGATGGCGGTGCACTGAAGGTAGCCCAGATTGCCGCCGGTATGTGCGGGATTACCCTTGAGTATTCGTGCCAGGGGCATCCCGCCCATGCTTCCTCACTCAATGCACTTGATTCCGCTCTTGCCGGGGAACGGAGGATCAAGGATGACCGTCTTCACGGCATGGCATCCTACCAGTTTGATGTCGATCTCGATACAAAGGGCATCACGCTTCGGGGTCACTTTCCGGAACTGTTCTACAGTAAAAAAAATGTACAGCTATTTTCCATTGATACCGGTACCGGTCTGCTCCGCCCGACGTTTGACGGCTGGAACCTGATCCCGGAAGGATACCGTGTTTATATTGATGATTTCATTCCCGAAGGTGACGTGCTTGTGCCCGGCGTGGTCTCGGCAGATTTCGGGATCCGTGAAGGGGATGAAGTGCTCGTCATCGGGGCGCGTGCCCATGCCACGGGACGGGCAGCACTGCCGGCAGATGAACTACTGCGATCGAGACGCGGCGTGGCAGTGCGGGTTCGCAAGGTAAAGAAGCTGTAAATCCGTGGTATTGGTTCCCGGTATTCCTTTCCTGAAAATTCCCGCTGATCGTATCCTCAGTAAGAGTTCTGTTGTGGAGGAATGAGAAAAATCAAACCTGCCCGGTAAACGGGAATCGGTGTGTAGAACATAACATTAGAATGGACCCATTTGCAGGTATCGCCAGAAAAAGTCGGGAATTTCCGATATTTTATTACCGTCCCGACTTGGTAGATATTGTTTGTCGAAAGTTGATCGATATTTTTCTCCTCCCACCCGCCCGGTTCAATGATCCTGACAGACCACGTAAAAACCCATGTTTCGGTTGATCAGACTATCGGCTGCAATAGAGTTCGATTGCTCTTTCAATACATAATGTGGCTTCTCTTTCGTTTCCCGTTTTTTTCATACTCGTTCCTTTGTTAAACCAGGCTTCCGCATGAAACGGATCAACCTGAATGGCTTTTTCATAGTACTGAATTGCTTTATCAGGCTGGTTAAGGTAATCATGACAGTTGCCGATCTCGATGAGAGAATGGAGATGATGGGGCGCAATCTTTACCGCCTGGTGAAGGATATCCATCGCCTGCTGGTACTCTCCGGCATTCATCTTTTCACGTGCCTGCCGACAGAGGTATTCCGCTTCCGGAGGTATATCCCCCCTAGTAATCCTTTCCATATTTCTCTTCACCCGATGGCCTCCCGGCATATCAGAGGCTAAAATACTATTATTTGATATTTTTTATAAGCATTTGCAGAATAGATCTGCCGTAGATTTGCACGGAGATATGCAAGGCAAATCATTAATATTCATCATTTTAAATTACACAAGACATATTTTTATGCCAGTTCTTGATCAGCCCGTCGTTGATACAATCAAGCGGCACCTCCGGTCGCACAAACGGGGGTTAACCATCTCTGATCTCTCTTCAAAAATAAAACTGAACAGGAATCTGGTTGCAAGGTATCTCGATATGCTCCTTATTTCAGGGCAGGTGGAGATGCAGGTTATCGGAGCTGCAAAGGTGTATTTCCTCTCCCACCGTGTACCGATTTCTGCCATGCTTGAATTTTCATCTGATTACGTAATCGTTCTCGACACGGAACAAAAGATTATCCAGGTGAATGAACGGGTCCTTGACCTCCTCTCTGAAAAAAGAGAAGCACTGGTCGGAAAAACGATCAATGAGTGTGACAATCCTTTCTTTAACAGTTTCACGAAAAATAAATTTCCAAAAGATCTGCATAATTTTGAGGATTCAATTACAGAAACAAACTGTATACTCAACGGCAGTCTCGTCTACTTCAGGGTAAAACAGGTACCGACCGCATTTGAAGACGGAAACCAGGGATGGACGTTAATCATTGAGGATATCACCGCCAAGAAAACATATGAAGAAACTTTGCAGATGAACGAAGCACGATACCGAGGCATCGTTGAGGACCAGACGGAGTTCATCACGCGATTCCGTCCTGATGGAACCCTTATTTTTGTGAACAATTCCTATGCCCGCTACCTGGGAAAACAATCGCCAGAGATACTTGGTCAGCATTTTCTGCCCGGCGTGCACGAGGAAGACAGGAGTGCCGTTAGTCAGGCCGTGCAGTCCCTTGATGCAGAACACCCCCTCGTCTCCGTAGAGTGTCGCATTGCCGACCCGTCCGGCCAGCTGCGCTGGAATGTCTGGACCATTCGTGCGCTTTTTAATGAAGAGGGGACACTCCATGAGTGTCAGGGAGTGGGTCGGGATACAACAGATAAAAAAGAAGCTGCAACAAGGATCAATCAATACATCGCCCAGATGGATTTCTTCTCCCGGAAACTGCAGGAGTTCATCGAACTATCCCCGGATGTCGATATCTACCACGCGATAGGGGCGGGTCTTGAAGAACTTCTTCCGGATACCGCAATTGCAGTAAGCTCATATGATTCCGGATCAGGAACGCTAACCGTAAAATCAGTTTTTGGAGAAAAGGAACGCGATTGCATTGCCGGGTATTTCGGGAAAGACATTTTTAAGCTTTCCATTCCTGTCGATGAAAATGTTCCCGGTGAGGTGTTGTCCGGAAAGGTGTACCCTGCTAAAAAAAATCTCAAGGATTTATTGCATCCTCATGGTTCGCCCGAGTCCTGGGGGGAATTTACAGAGGCTCTCAATCTGGGAGATTTCTATTCTGTCGGCATGGTCTGGCAGGATTTGCTCCTGGGAAACATGACATTTGGGCTCCAGAAAGGGACGTCGTTAAAAACTGCTTCACTCATCGAGACCTATGCACGGGCTGCATCGATCGCTCTCCAGCGCCAGATTGCAGAGGAGGCGTTCAAGGAAAGTGAGAGGAAACGGGCAGAAGAGGCGCTGAAGAACAGTGAGAATTATTTACTGACTATATTCAATGCCACACAGTCAGGACTTGTGGTTATTGATCCGGAAACCCGGTCGATTTATGATGCCAATTCCACTGCTATCGCCCTGATTGACAAAGAGAAGGGATCTCTTATCGGTTCATGCTGTACTGAGTACCTTTGCCCGGCAGGAAATCAGATGTGCCCCGTGGTTGATCTCGGGCAGGATCTTATTCGTTCTGAAGGGATCCTTCGCAATTCCAAAGGTGAAGAGAGACCGATTATCAAAACAGTTGTCCCGGTACAGCTGGGTGGGCGTTCCTATCTTCTCGAAAGTTTCATTGATATTTCCGAACGCAAACGTGCTGAAGAGGCGCTTTTTGCAGTCGAGAAGCGATTCCAGTCCCTGGCGGAAATGCTGCCCCAGAGTATCTGGGAATGTGACGACCGGGGAAATGTAACTTTTGTTAACCACCGCACGTATGAGATGTACGGGTATGCTTATGAAGACGTTAAAAATGGAATGACTATCTGGCAGACAATACATCCTGATGATCGGGAACGGGTAATTAATGATTTTATTCAGGCTTTAACGCAGGAACCAAGTGAATTCCCGACATTTCATGAATTTATGTCTATACGCAAAGATGGAAGCACATTTCCCTTACTAACCTATCATGTGCCAATTGTTCATGAAAATAAAATTACCGGCATGAGAGGTATCGGCATTGACATTTCCGAACGCAAACGTGCAGAAGTGGCGTTAAAGGAAAGTGAGGAACGGTTCCGTCTTCTCGTAGAGAGTGTACCGTTTGGTATCGCTTTTATCACCAGCACCGGAACGATCGAATATGCCAATCCGGCATTTGAGAAGATATGCGGGTATAGCCGGGAAGAGACACCGGATCTCACTATCTGGGGAGAGAAGGTATTTCCCGAGGTACACTACCGGGAAAAAATATTTGGCGCCCGGTTAAAGGATATCCAGACACTGAGCGGCACACATCTTCATGCAGATACGATTTTCCGTATTCACAGCAGGGATGGAAATGACAAGGATATCCGGTTCAGGGCTGTCTTTTTTGCGGATGGAAAAGTGCTGGTGATCATTGAAGACATCACGGAAATCGGGCGTGAAGACGAGACAGTACACGAAGCACAAATATGGTAAGAGCCTGTAGTAAAACGCTCTCCGGTACCAGACAAGAGTTTCGGTCAGGATCCCGGCGCTAAAGTGTCTCGGCAGGTACGAGAACATAGTCCCCGGGTTTTGTGTCATCCACGGTGCAGTGTTTTTCCCCGCTGACTGGCGATACAGGTGCGCAAAATAAAAAGGATGCGAGGCTAATTACCAGGATACACATCGAATGTAATCATGGAGTGCCAAAGGTTGTTTTGGATAGAGAGAAACAGCGGCATCCGGCAGATAAGGTTTAGATGCGGGTCAGAGCGCTGCATAGGTGAATGAGGAGAACGCATACCGCTTATCATATCAATGGTTGATGGGGATTCAATCCGCGTTGTCTTCCTGACAGTCGGGAAACCCACACCCTGTCCGGCATTGCTCCGTACCGGGTTCATTTCAAAGATGTTGCCGGACACCCAGGACAGCCCAGCGCGATTACAGCATGAGGGAAACCTGTATACTTTGCTGGTGGGGGCGTCGGCACGGTTTCGAAAGGTATTGAAAGAGTAATACCCTAGTAATATAGCACAGAGGTTGAAACGTGGAAATGAACAACTTGCACAGGGTGGAACAGACTGCAGTTCTTGCTGAAAAGGTTCATGAGGGTATAATATCGACTGGTTCGAAGGGCCCGACAGCCATACCGGTCATAGTCGCCGTTCCAAAAGAGCAGGCACCAGGCGAACAGCGCGTGGCGACCGTACCAGACGTCGTCCGGAAGCTTACGCAGTCGGGCTATGACGTCCGAATCGAGTCCAACGCAGGGGCTAACGCGTTCTACCCGGACGATCTCTTCACAGCAGCCGGTGCGAAGATCGTGTACAACCGGACCGACCTGTTAAACGGTGCCCGGATCGTGCTGTGCGTCCAGCCCCCGACCGTCGCCGAGGTTGATCAGCTCGCCGAGGGCACGATCGTCATCGGGTTCATGAACCCGGCTCGCAACCTCGAGGCCGTTGCCCGGATGCGCGACCGGAAGGTCACTGCCTTTGCCCTCGAGCTCGTTCCACGGATCTCCCGCGCTCAGAGCATGGATGCGCTCAGTTCCCAGGCGACGGCCAGCGGGTACGTGGCAGCCATCCTGGGCGCCGGGAACTGCCCGAAGTTCCTCCCGATGCTGACGACGGCCGCGGGCACGATACGACCGGCAACAGTGCTCATCCTGGGTGCCGGCGTTGCCGGCCTCATGGCGATCGCCACGGCGAAGCGGCTCGGTGCTATTGTTGAGGCTTACGACGTCCGACGCGCCGCTGGCGAGCAGGTCCGCAGCCTCGGTGCCCGGTTCCTCGAACTCGAGATCAATGCCGAGGGTCAGGGTGGCTACGCCCGCGAGCTCACCCCCGAGGAGAAAGCGAAGGAGCAGGAGATGGTCTCCGCAGCCGTCGCACGGGCTGACATTGTTATCACGACGGCTAATATTCCCGGTCGGACCGCCCCCCGTCTTATTACCAAAGAGACTGTCGCGACAATGCGGCCGGGCGCTGTCATCGTTGATCTGGCTGCCGAATCGGGCGGAAATTGTGAGCTGACCCGGCCTGGTAAGACCGTCCAAGAGCATGGCGTCACGATCCTGGGCCCGCAGAACCTCCCGGCCCAGGTACCGTTCCACTCGAGCCAGATGTACGCAAAGAACCTCCAGTCGTTTCTGGCGCTCCTTGTCGACAAGGACGGGGCGATCATCAGGGAGTTCACTGACGAAATCCTGACCGCGAGCCTCCTGGTCCACTCGGGCGAGGTACGCCACGGGCCGACGCGTGACCTTTTAAGCGGAGTGAAACCATGACCGACGTAATCTCGCTCTGGACCGCGGTCTACATCGCGATGCTGGCCGCGTTCACCGGCTACGTTGTCATCAGCCGGGTCCCCGTGATCCTCCACACGCCGCTGATGAGCGGCTCGAACTTCATCCACGGGATCGTGCTCGTCGGCGCCATGGTCGCACTCGGCCTCGCGACAACTCCCCTTGAGCAGGCCATCGGCTTTGTCGCAGTCATACTCGGCGCGGCGAACGTTACCGGCGGCTACGTCGTCACCGAGCGGATCCTCCAGATGTTCGACCGCAGCGGGAAGAAGCGGGGAAAGGGGAGCCTGAAATGATCGACCTTTCCTGGGCCATCGATCCGGTCTACATCGCGACGATCTTCTTCTTCATCGTCGGCCTCCAGCGGATGAGCCACCCGCTCACCGCCAGGAGCGGGATTGTCTGGGCCGGCGCCGCGATGTTGATCGCGACGCTTGTCACGTTCCTGACTCCGGACCTTACCAACTTTGCCCTGATGGCGATAGCGATCGTCATCGGAGGGGGTTTCGGCTACATCGCGGCAAAGCGCGTCGCGATGACCAACATGCCCCAGATGATAGCGCTTTACAACGGCATGGGCGGCGGCGCAGCGGCCGGGATCTCGGCCGTAGCGCTCCTTGGCACAACAAACGCAGCAACCGCTTCCCTCGCGGTCATTGGCGGCCTCATCGGGGCTGTTTCGTTCGCGGGGAGCATCATCGCGTTCCTGAAGCTTCAGGGATGGATGCGGCCGCGGCCAATCACATTCCCGGGCCAGCAGGTCGTCAACATGGCGTTCCTGGCCCTTGCTATCGTTTCCGGCGTTCTTGTCGTCATACAGCCGTCATGGGTCCCGCTCACGGTCGCCATGTATCTCCCGCTGTTCTTCGTCCTCTCGCTCGGCTTCGGGCTCCTCATGACACTCCCAATCGGCGGGGCTGACATGCCGGTGGTGATCTCGATGTACAACGCCTTCACCGGACTCGCGGTCGCGCTCGACGGGTTCTCGTTTGCGACTCCCAACTATGCAATGGTCATCGCCGGCATTATTGTCGGCGCCGCGGGTTCCCTGCTCACACTTAATATGGCGCGGGCGATGAACCGCTCGATCTCGAACGTCTTCTTCGGTGCGTTCGGCGCAACGGAGGAGAAAGGGATAGCGATCCAGGGCAGCATGAAGTCGATTGATGCCGATGACGTCGCGGTCCTGCTCGCTTACGCGAACAAGGTAATTATTGCCCCCGGCTATGGTATGGCAGTCGCCCAGGCCCAGCAGAAGGTCAAGGAGCTGACTGACCTGCTTGAGAGCAAGAACATCCAGGTGAAGTTCGCAATCCACCCGGTTGCCGGGCGGATGCCCGGACACATGAACGTCCTTCTTGCCGAGGCTGGGGTCGCCTATGATCACCTTTTCGACCGGGACGAAGTGAACCCGGAGTTCCCGGGCACCGACGTCGTCCTCGTCATCGGGGCCAACGATGTCGTCAATCCGGCGGCGCACCGTCAGGGCAGCCCGCTCTTCGGCATGCCAATCCTTGACGTCGAGCAAGCGAAGAACGTCATCGTCCTCAAGCGCGGCCAGGGAAAGGGCTTCGCCGGGATCGAGAACGACCTGTTCTACCGGGACAACACGCGGATGCTCTACGGCGACGCTCAGGACTCTGTCGGGAAGCTCGTGCAGGCCCTCAAGAAACTCTAGGACATGCAGGGAGCCGACCAGGGCTGGTGTTACGGTCCTGCCGACCCTTTGCGAGCCTGCGCTTTGAGGAAAGCTGCACATGCA
>JBGOZZ010000007.1:0-12824 GCA_041480465.1 Methanoregula sp.
ATTTTCTGACAACGTAAAGGGAATCCTGCTCCTGTCAGCAATGAAGAATACCATTTATGGCAACACGATTACCGGCAGCAGCCAGGCTGGTATTGCACTCGAGGCATCGAACGATAACCTGATCGAAGAAAATATACTGGAAAATAATGCCGTCGGTATCGCGCTCGACAGTTTCTCGCTCTCAAACCGTATTTACCGGAACAATTTTGACAATCCTCAGAACGTAAATTCCAAGAGTGCAACTTCGGTCTGGTCCTCCCCTTTCCCGCTCATGTATACCCACCTTGGTCTCAAAGAACAGAACTACATGGGTAATTACTGGGGCGATTACAGCGGAAAGGATACAAATGGTGACGGGATTGGGGATGCACCGTATGGCATCATGATCGGTGCGAACCCAAAAGCCATCATCGAATCCAACCAGAACATCGTCGATGCGTTTCCCCTTATGGATCCTAAACAATATTACCATGATCTTGTGGCAGTCCAAGGTGAGATTAGGACACCCGGGCCAATGCCAATACCCACAGTAGGAGATATATCGCGGACCGAAGTACCGACGGAAATTATATCTGAAGTGAACCTGACATCTCCCTCTCCCACGCCAGTCTCTCCCGAAAAAAACCCTGATGGACAACCCACCGGAATCCTGATGTTCGAACTCGCTGTGCTGCTGGTCGCCGGGGTCGTGGTATTGATCATTTTCAGGTTGCTGAAGCATAACGAAAGTATACAGGAAGACAGATCACAGGACAAAGAAGCACTCATCATTCAAAAGAATTCAAGTCCTCCGACTACCCGTTTCACTCCAGTCGTTATGCCACCCGGGGCGGATACAAAAGGTCCGGTTTTATCCAAGCCTTATACATCAGTAGGAGAGCAAAATACCTACTTCCCAAAAGAACTGGAGAGTAAATATACCGAGATCAAATATATCGGGCGTGGCGGGATCGCGTGGGTTTTTTCTGCCCGACGTAAAACGGATGAGATAAAAGTTGCAGTCAAAATCCCGATCAGTTTTGATGAAATTACCGGCAAATCATTTTTAAACGAGATTGCCGCATGGGAGACCCTGCGTCACCCCAATATCGTAGAGGTAACAGCTGTCAACATTCTTCCGGTCCCCTATGTTGAGATGGAATATGTACCCAAAGCGCTGGAGACCATCGAAAAACCTGTACCCATCTGGAAAGCCGTTCATATTGTCAGTGGGATTGCAGACGGATTATGGTACGCTCATAAGCATGGGTTCATCCACCGGGACATAAAACCCCATAACATCCTGCTCGATGAGCACTTTGTCCCTAAGATTACAGACTGGGGAATGAGCAAGGCCCTCACCACCGAGTTAAAAAAGTCCAGCATTGCAGGGTTCTCATTAGCCTATGCTGCTCCCGAACAGGTTTCCCCCACGGAGTACGGGAGAACAGATGAAAGGACAGATATCTACCAGTTAGGAGTTGTTTTCTATGAGCTGGTAACCGGCACGGTTCCGTTTGGTGGCGATGGCATCGTTGAAGTAGGAAACGCGATCCTTAGGGAGCAGCCGATCGCCCCCTCGGAATATAATTCTGAAGCTGTGGCAGTGGAAAAAATTATTTTAACATGCCTGAAAAAAGATCCGGCCGAACGCTACCAGACCGCAGAGGAACTGCTTGCTGCCCTCCATGCATATCTTGATGAGGACGATAAATGATCCGGTTTTTTAACGTGTATTCAGGTAAGTCATTATCCGGGAGGAGTTGCCTTGACAGAAAATAAACGACGCACCTACGAACCTGCTGTATGTGCGCATTGTGACGGAATAGGTTGTTTGTACTGCGACCGGACCGGTAGTGTGCTTGTTGCAGCACCCAAGCGGCAGTGTTTGCATTGCGAGGGGATCGGATGCATATACTGCGGTTTTACCGGATGGGCTGATCCCAAAGGAAAATATGACTGATAGTTATTATTAAGAGAATTTTCCCTCAACTTTACGCGGAATCACACATTCCTCGAATCGCTTTGCAAAATAGCGGTCTGTCATACCTGCAATAAAGTCACGCGCAAGTTCAGCTGACGTCGCTGACTGAAGATAGTTCTGGCTGATCCAGTTCGTATCGATAAAATCTGTAAAAATTTTTGCATCTTTCGCTTCGTTTTCAAGATCTTCAAGGCATCTCACAAACAGGGTTGCATACATCTGCTTCACCTTTTCCCGTTCTGAAGTGAGTTTACTGTTCTCGTAGATATGGATCCGGGAAAATGCCCGCAGGTTGATAAGGGCTGCTTCGACATCATGACTGTATGAGACGCACCCGGTATCCTCTGTATCACTGTTTTTGAGGAGATCATAGATCAGCGTGTTGATGATCTCCCGGTTGGTGTTGCCAAGAATTTCCCTGCATTCATCAGGGAGTTGAACCGCAGTTCCGATCAACCCTACCTCCCGTGCGTCCTGCAAATCTCTCCCGATATAAGCAATCGTATCGGCGAATTTGACAACACAGCCTTCGAGCGTCATGGGTGCCCTGGTTCGCCTTCCATCCGCATTATCCTGCACTTTTTTGTCAAACGCCAGCCAGTTCGGGCAGGGTTCCGGAGAGATTTTTACATCGTCGGATTCCCCGTTGTGACAAAGGATACCGTCAAGCACCTGCATGGTGAGATCACAATCTTCGATCTTATCGAGGAATTGCACACTCTGAACATTATGGAAAAACTTTCCGATGCCATACTGCTCACAGAAGGCGGACAGACATTTCTCCCCGAAATGCCCGTACGGGATATGCCCGATATCATGACCGAGTGCGATTGCCTCGATAAGATCCTCATTCAGACGAAGACATCGCCCGATCGTTCGTGCGATCTTGGAAACGAGCTGGACATGAATGACGCGGTGCGTGATGTGGTCATTTTCCACAAGTGAAAAGACCTGGGTCTTGTCAATATACCGGGTGTATGCACGTGTGTGGATGATCCGGTCGGTATCACGTGAGTAGGGTGTACGGATATCCTCAGGTTTTTTGTTATGCCGCCTGACGGCATCGGCACTGATCGAGGCAAGGGGGGAGAGGAGTGATTCCCGTTTGGCAGTAATCGTGCGGATAGATGATTCAAGTCCTCTCTCGGGCGCCCGTTTTGTACTCATGCTGCACGTCAATCTGCGGTTGATCCTTTTAAAAGTGACGAAAGCCAAAAGAAGAGGGGAAAATGTCTGGAAGCAGATCCTTTAAAAAAGGGAGTCAACAGGCCGAAGCGGTCAGCTGAGAGATTACCCAACGAAGGCTCCCGCGGTACTATCGTTATCTGCCGTATGTTACATACGTCTCGCCATACTGGACAATATGACCTTCCATCGTCCTGATGAGCTGATCCTTTGTAGCCCCTGCGGCAAGCGTAAGATCGACATCCAGCCCGTAGACCTTAAAGAAATACCGGTGAGTCTGCCCATGGGGTGGACACGGACCGTTGTATCCGATCTTTCCAAAGCTGTTTTTTCCCTGTACTGCTTTGAGCGGGAAAGTAACGATTGGCATCTTAGGGATCTTCTCCGGGATCATTCTGACCAGCTCCATATTCCATGCTATCCAGTGAACGAAACCACCACCACCCGGACTATCAGGATCATTTACGATTATTGCCAGTGATTTTGCAATCTTCGTATTTACGCCTCCGACATCGATTTCCGGCGATATATCGTTGCCGTCGCAGGTATAGTCACTGGGGAGAATTTTTACAGAAATTTTTACTTTGAGTTCTTCCATAATGATGTTACCCTCCTGTTTATTGGGATGATATACAGATGGGGTAATAAAAGTAATGTAAGAGGAAAAAACGGTACAGTAGATCATCGTGAACAAAGTGCAACTGTTTCACCAAACTGGATAACATGTCCTTTCATCGATTCGATGAGCTGATGTTTATTAGACCCGGGATCGAGTCTGAGCATTGTATCGAGCCCGTATACCCTGAACAGGTAGCGGATCATCTGCCCATGAGGGGGACAGGGGCCAGTATACCCGATGGTCCCATAATCAGTAACTCCCTGCACCGCCGTGACTGGTGTAGTAACGATTGCTTCCTGGGGGATGCCTGCGGGAATTATTTGTACGGAAGGAATATTCCAGATGATCCACGGAGTAAATGAACAGCAGGCTTTTTCGAAGGGGTTGAACACCATTACAGCAACTGTTGTTGCATTTAATCCTTTGAGCTTCAAGCGCGGTGACTGATTCCCGCCATCACAGGTATGAATTACAGGAAACTCAAGAAAGTCCAGAGAGACAACTATTTTTTCCATTATTACGACCGTGTGAGAGTCGAATATTAATCTGTCGCTGGTAAGTCCTATGGTCGGCGGGTATTAAATGTAAAAAAGATGACCGCCTTTTTTATTGCAATTATCTCCACATCTTTATGGCATGCGGAGGATAACTGATGAGAGTACAGGATTTATATTTTTAAAGAGGCATCCATGACAAAAGAAAAATCAAGGACTAATGCTGGTGATGAGGAATGCGAAAAAGAGTGCTCCAGCTGCTCTACAGCTTCTACCTGTGCATCTGCACAGAGTGGGCAAAACCTGCCCAGGAGGGCTGATGTTGACGTTAAGCACGTCATCATGGTTCTCTCTGGGAAAGGTGGTGTAGGCAAATCCACCGTTTCTGTGAACCTCGCGTACTCCCTGTCAAACCATGGATTCAGGGTCGGGCTGTTAGACCTTGACATGCATGGCCCAAATATCCCGAAGATGCTGGGTATCGAAGATCACAAACTTACCGTTTTAGGCGAAATGATCGAACCCGTTCACGTCACCGGCAAGCTCTCGGTTATGTCCATGGCGTTCCTTCTGCCAGACACCAGTACGCCGATAATCTGGCGTGGCCCGATGAAGATGGCTGCGATACAGCAGTTCTTAAAAGAAGTGAACTGGGGCACCCTGGATTACCTGGTGGTCGATCTTCCGCCAGGAACCGGCGATGAAGCGCTCACTATCGCCCAGATCGCTCCGAATCTCAGTGGCGCTGTGATTGTGACCACCCCCCAGGACGTTGCAACACTGGATGCGAGGAAATCCGTAAAATTTGTCCAGAAACTTGAAATTCCCGTACTTGGTATCATTGAAAACATGAGCGGAATGGTATGTCCCCACTGCGGAGAAGAGATTGATCTTTTTGGAAAAGGTGGCGGTAAGAAGATAGCAGAAGAACTCAATGTTCCGTATCTCGGTTCAATTCCGCTTGATATCGACATGCGCAAGGCAGGAGACGAGGGTCGCCCGTTCATCATACGGCGCGGCAACAGTCCCACCTGGTCGAGCGTGGACAGGGTGATGGAAGCACTTATCAGGGTCGTTGAGGGATAACGAATGGATTATCAGCGGATTTTATCAGGAAAGGAACCACAACTCCCGATCTATAGTGGCGTGATTGCCTGCCTTGAAAATCCACTGGCATTTCCCGACCTGCTCGAACCGATCTACCGGGAAGCGATGAAACTTGATGATGATACACTTGACCGTTTCCGATTCTCGCTCCTTCGCCTTCAGCTCTATGCTGATATCCACCGGAACGAAGATCTGGAAAAAGCAATGCATATCAAGTATGTCGCGCAGGTTCTTGAAAAAGTGATTTTCGGCTCGCTGGTCATGGAACATGAAGACCTTTCCACAACCTGATTTTGCCCCAGGTACGAAACCTTTTATCGGGGAGCACGTGCACTGATGATACCTATATGTGCAGACCCGATCAATACTAAAGAAAATCTTTAATCCCGCAACGGTTTTCAGATCACTTCATTACAATCAGGAACAATTCGGACCGGAAAGACCATGACATCACGTATGCAATCCCCTCACACAACCTGTCCGGGATGCCAGGAAGAGGTTTTTCTTGACGAACTCGTTGCAGGAAAATGCCCGCTCTGCGGGTGTTCACTCGAGGATTTTGATGAGACGTTCGGGGAGTACGAAGGGATCCTCGACCGGTCGGACCTCTCGTGGCTTATCTTTAATTATTTTGTCTTTAAAAAATTTGTCGACATGGGAGTTCCTCCCCACCAGATCATGGAGTTTGTCTCTGCCTATGAGCAGAATGCAGAGAAACCTCCAGAAGAATGGACCGAAACAGGGTTCGGACTTGAGATTCCGATGAATACGTTGGACCGGATCAAACCTAAGCGCTGTGTGAAGTGCAACAAAATATTCTTCCGGGGCGGGAAGAAATCAATCCGTGGGGATATGCGCCATACTCATCTCACAGTTGAATACAGATGTAACCATTGCTGATTTCTTATTTTTCTTGGGTAATTTGCTATTTTTAACACCAGCATTAAAGCCGTATTTGCGAAGTGAATAATGCCAAAAATTCTGTGTTAAAATTGTAATTGAAAAAAGTGATGTGGTTATGGAATTGTGGTAAGTTCAGCAATCAATAGTTATTTGTCAATACTGAGAACTTTTCATAATCCATAAAGGAGGGGAAAGTGCCTGTCCCCTCCCTTTATCCACCCTCTGCGCCTTGCAATAGTGTGGTATTACCTGTTCTGGCGTTATCGCACTTGGGGGCGCCACAGTGGCGGGGGCAAACCGGAGGCGAAGCCCCATGGAACGTTAAAATGAAGTGCTAACCTGGTAGTTTACCCTTTTTCTTTTATATGTTCCTGAATTCAACAATGACCTGGATGCATAAAAAAATACGTGATTAATCCTTTTTTATCCTGCCCAGAACACCCCATGCACCGATAATGCCAAGTGCTGCTATCGCAAGGATACCAGGTGTGGGTGATTTCGGTGTATCAGTAGGATAGGGTGTGGGTATGCTGCTGGTTTGTTTCGTGGTCGGATTTTTTGTCGTCGTTGTCGTGATAGTCGTTACCGGTTCAGTTGGTGTCGCAGTTACTGCGGCAGGAGTGGTGAGCCGGACATTGTCAATATACCCTAATGCGTACACATTCATCGCGCCATAGTCCCCCTTGGAACCAAGGAATATCCGGTTCATTCCATGCAGGCTCTCGGCAGTATTCACGAAATAACCCCAGATCTCCTTTCCGGTTAATTTTTCGTTAACTCTCATGCTGAGAATCTTGTGATCATCATCGTAATTTACCGTGACATGGTACGTTTTGTTTATCTCATACTTTACCGTAGGTCCGGTGTATGCCGAAGGTCCACTTGATAACGTGTCCCCGGACTGACTGTTCATTTCCATAATTTTATTACCGGGTGTGACCAGATGGAGCCACATGATCCTGCCGAATTTTGCATTGGTGAACTGCGTAAGAACATTAGGCCCTTTTGATGGATCCATCTCAGTTCCTGATAAACCGAACCTGAACGTCGATCCCTCGTCTAATTGTGTGAGGATAAGATCATAGTCAAAGATAAAAGAACCTCTTTCATAATTACTGTCGGTATATCCATAACCACCAGTACTCGGTTCAATAGAGAAGTGGTACATTCCCGTGTTTGGATCCCAGTAATTGGTTGATGGATTATTGGTTATCCAATGGGGATCCGTACTAAACGAAGTCTGGTAAAGTACATTGACAGTATTGTCATCGGAAACAGCCTGCAGGGGGGGTATTAACACCATGAGGCACAGTGCGATGATCAGGCACATAAAATTTTTTCGAATCGTCATAGGATTTCTCCGATTGGGTCTTGTGATACAAAACACACCGCTCCCACCACGATCAGATTGACGGGACGGGATTGCAGGCATAAATATACTGTACATATGCAGCCGGGTATTTCTTAAAAATATCGAACGTCCAAGAGTAAAATCGGATGAATTATCTGTAAATGCAGTATCTTTTTAAAAGAGATCAACCTTCCGGAAGGGATAAACGATACAGCCATATTCTTTGGAAAGAGTCAGATTTCTTCAATTGGTACCATTACTGTTGGAACGATATTCCAGCCATTTTATAAAGTCCGGATGGTTCGTGAAAAACACTATATTTATCTCTAAAATCACGCAATATTAGAGAGCATAAGAATGACAGGGCGATAATAGTCTAGCGGTAGGACAGGAGCTTCCCAAGCTTCTAACCCGGGTTCGATCCCCGGTTATCGCATCAGTTTTACGTAAGATGGAACCCGAACGCTGTGCAATACGGATTATCGCGGAGAACCGTAAAGGTGTCCTGCGGGACATCGCGACGGTAGTTGCTGAGCATGATGCAAACATCGTGATGATCAACCAGGAAGTGTTCGATTCGGGACCCTATTGCGGTATGGCAGAACTCTATTTCGAGTACGATTTTAACGATGGAGGGGACCGCGAGGCGCTGATTGAGGATCTGTGTCACATCCCTTCAATCAGGGATGTCAGGGCATACCAGCCGTTTGGCCATATCTTCGGGTCACGGGTTATCATAATCGGTGGCGGGGCGCAGGTGGCGCAGGTAGCTCTTGGTGCAGTAAACGAGGCAGACCGGCACAACATCCGTGGCGAGCGAATCTCAGTAGATACCATTCCCCTTGTCGGTGAAAGAACGCTCGCCCTCGCCGTTGATGCAGTTGCAAGGCTTCCCCGGGCATCCATACTGGTTCTTGCCGGCGCTATCATGGGAGGGGAGATTTCAAAGGCAGTCGATCGGGTCCGGGAAGCAGGGATCCCGGTCATCGCTCTGAAGATGGCGGGAACGGTACCTGAACATGCTGACCTTGTAGTTACAGACCCTATCCAGGCAGGCGTTTTTGCAGTGATGCACATCAGCAGCAAAGCGGTCTTTGATATTAACCGCGTCCGCGGGCGTGAGTTCTGATGGATATCATCGATAAAGCCGTTTCGGTGCTGATGCATGACGGGATAATCATCTATCCCACAGAAACGATCTACGGTTTGGGTGCCGATGCGTTTTCAGACGAGGCAATTTTAAAAGTCTATGAAGCAAAGGAGCGTCCCCTGGGTATGCCCATTTCCATTGCTGTCTCTGATTTTGATATGCTTGGCGCTGTTGCCCGTATCGAGCCCAGGATGCAGGAGTTCATCGAAGCATTTCTTCCCGGCCCGGTAACAATAATTCTTGCTGCACGGGGAGTCGTGCCGGACATCCTGACAGGAGGCACCGGCATGATAGGGATCAGGATGCCGGCACATGATATTGCACTGCAGATCATCGAACGGTTCGATGCTCCTATCACAGCAACAAGTGCCAACCTTCATGGTGCAAAAGATCCACAGACTCCCGATGAATGCACGGTATCGCGTGAGCTTTTCATTGACGGAGGGCGGCTGTCAGGTACCCCGAGCACTGTTGTAGACCTTAAAAATAAGATAATTCTCCGCAAAGGCGCACAGGCAGAAGCTGTTGAAACATTCCTTGCAAAGCTCTGATTTTATTATGTTGCCTGTCCGCCTGCGCGATTTTATCGAGGATATCGATGGCTGGATCTACGCTGTCTCAACATACGATAACAGTGAAAAGATCGGGTGCGTACTCCGGTACGTACCGGATACCTGCGGTGAACGGGTGAGCTCTTCAGGCACCCGATACAAGAAGTATGATTTTGAAGATGCCTATGCGTTCATAGCACGTCACAAGCCACAGTATTCAGACCTCGTTCAGCGCATCCCGCACCAGGATGTGAAGAGAATCTTAAAACCTGAGCTGGAAATTTCGCATATCGCTGATAATCACCCGCGTGTTCAAAAACTGCTCGATCTGTTCGGGCTTCCCGCAGGTACTATCGGATGCACCGGTTCGCTCCTCTGCGGGCTGGAAAATGAGACTTCCGACATCGACATGGTTGTATACGGGAAACACTGGTTTATCGCGCAGGAACAGGTCAGGCAGGGAATCCTCAAGGGTAATATCGATGAACTCTCCCCTGAAATGTGGCAGAGGGTCTACGAAAAACGCAAGCCTGAGATAACTTACGATCAATTTGTCCTCCACGAGCTTCGGAAATGGAACCGGGGGCAGATTGTGGGCACCTACTTTGATATACTCTATACAAGGTCGTATGACAATCTCAAAAGTGCGCCAACCGGGAGAGGGAAGATAATTGGCAGGAGAGTAATCGAAGCGAAGGTAACTGATGCATTACTTGCATTTGACAGCCCGGCAGTATACGAGGTGGAGCATGAATCAGTCAGCCGGGTTCTCTCCTTTACCCATACGTACAGCGGCCAGGCACTTGCAGGTGAGACGATAGAAGCCTGTGGTATCTGCGAGCAGCATGACGATGAACTCTGGCTCGTCGTCGGGACGACACGTGAAGCGCGTGGGGAGTATATTATCTCGCGCACGTTGCTGGATTCCAGATTAAAGCAGATCTGACAATCGTCGCCCGCTGCTGCGCTCGCACTGCTCCTTGTAGTTGCAGCGGTTGCATGGCGCGTTGAGAGGATGCCGTGGCAATTCTCCATTCTTTATTTCCCGGATTTTGTGAAGGGCCGCAATTACCTGCCTCCGGTCACGGGGCTGGACTGTATGGAATCGCGACACACCGTCAGGGATATATTCCACATACCCACCGAAGACTTCATTCCCCGTCATCTCTTCGAGACACAATGCGATACCTGCAATTCGGAGCCGGTCAGCAGCATACATACCGAACGGCATAGATCCCGCAGCGCGTATAATGGAGAAGGCCCCGTTATCAAAGAGGCGGTCCACCATGCCGACGATACCGTGCTTCTCTGAGATCACCCGCACATCTGACTGAACCGCCGGTTTCCATACTGTTTTATTGCAGGATGCGATGCAGGTCTCCAGAAACAATCGATAGCAGGGATCGATACCCGGGCAGACAGACAGCATTTCATCCCAAACCAAGTCCGGTTCAAGCGGACTGCCAAGATGATAGGAGAGCTGTTTGCAGATCATATACCGATCGGATTCGGTAAAGGGATGATTCCGTTCGTAATAAAACCGGACCGGACAGGCATGCACCCGGACAACATCCGATATCGCTGTATGTTCCTTCAACTCCGTCAGGATTATTCCTCATGAAGCGTAGGGAACCCAACGGCTAATACTTTCTTAAATTTCCCCCGCTGAAAAGGAGGTGATTAAGGTGATGGTATTTTTATTGCCAACCTATTTCATGCATCCGGAGCAAAATAAGATCATCATGACAGGACAGGAAATATCCGTTAATATACCCCCGACACTCGATCCGGTATACAGCAACATGATCCAGATCGCGTATAAGGATGACGAGTTCACCTTCATGTTCCTTCACCAGCTCCCGCAGGTGAACCAGGCACGGGCAAAGGCGATTGTCTCGATTACCCCTGCTCACGCAAAAAACCTTCTCGCAGTCCTGACAAAGACGGTCGCAGATTACGAGTCCAAATTCGGCACCATCTCACCCCCGAAAGAGGCTCATGGTGCCGAGAAAGTCACTACATTGAGCGGGTATTCATAAAACATATATTTTATAATAACACGGGTCGATATTGTGAGGTATCACGCCGCCGTGGCTTAGCGGTATAGCGGCTGATTCGTAATCAGCAGGTCGAGGGTTCAAGTCCCTCCGGCGGCTTTCAGACAACTGGTCGGAATTTTTCCTGGCAACACTTTTGGCAGAACCGTTCTATCTGATTATATCTTCCTTGCGGATATTGCAACAACGACCCAGACAAGAGCAATGATTTAATCCGGAAACTGGTTTGGAACTGACTCCTGCAGATTGCTGGCAGTCATTAGTAATTCGCTTTGGTGAATACGGCGCCTTCTTCCATCGCGGACGACAGGTCTTCATATACCTGAAAATTATTTACTCACAAGTAACCAGAGAGTTTATCGGTCACTGCATGGTAACCGGTAATGGTGAAGAAAAGTAACCTCCTCCTTATTTTTTTATTATCGGGGATTATCCTTGCCGCCGGGTGTACCGGTCCTGTATCGCCAGGTGTCCAGGCACCGAAAACTACAGTGCCAGCGAGTCCCTCACCCGTTGTTCCGGTACCCACATCCGCATCGCTGGAATCCCTCCCGAACGGCACATCGTTGTTCTCCGGCCTTCCAGAAAGTGCGGTTACAACCGTGGCGACCACACGGATCGCGTCCGATAACCCGTACCTTGAATATCTCAATATCCGGAAACGGACCTTTGTCGCCCCAATCCCCAACTGCCTGATGGAGAACGCCTTTCCGTCCATAGCAAACGGCACCGGTTACGGCATAAAACAGGTTGTGCCAAATCTTTCAGCCATTTCTGAAGAAGAGTACGAGCACTTCCTCCGGAAATATACAGCAGGAGACGCTGAGAACACCCGGCTCAAACCGCTCGCAGTATGCCAGGGGTCAGTCACAGCAGAACCCACCTGGAACTTTGTAGAGATACGGCTTGTCCTTGATCCCACGAATTACAACCCTGCGAATTATACGATCACCCGGAACGTGTGGTCCGATGGGAAGATCGTTGCACAGTTCCCGACAACCCAGCGGCTGGTCATCGACGAAAAAGTGATTCTGACAAGTTATGTACCTCTCAGGACCGATGAAGTGGACCTGATCGACACTGTCGGGGTAACCTATACCCGGCTCTGATCTTTTTTTAGTATATGACCTGCAAATGTGGTGTAATGAAAAGTATAACCCAGCTGGAAAAAGAAAACCTGATTCCGGTAGGAAAGTGTCTGTTGCTGCCCGGTGGAATCCTGTTCGTCATAGGGCTTGTACTAAGATTATCCACGTTTGATGACATTCTTTTTTTTTTGTGGCAGGTTACGCTGCCATGGTATCCGGCCTTATTGTCATGAAGAAGTCGGAATATATCCATCTGGTTACCGGCTTGTAACCACAAAGAACATACTCCTGAGGAGTACCCTTCTACAAATTGAGAAGGAGGTGGGTAGGAGGTCTCCATTTTCTTGGGCATATAG
>JBGOZZ010000008.1:0-12722 GCA_041480465.1 Methanoregula sp.
ATAATTTACAGAAAATTGAGGTGAACAAGATGGAGTATATCTATGCAGCACTTCTCCTGCACAAGGCAGGCAAGAAGGTCGATGAGAACGGCGTGAAGGCAGTCCTGAGCGCCGCAGGTGTAAAGACTGATGAATCACGCGTAAAGGCACTCATTGCAGCGCTCGACGGCGTAAACATTGAAGACGCCATCAGCAAGGCAGCCGTCGCACCCGTTGCCGCAGCCGCAGCACCTGCAGCAGCAGGCCACGCAGCACCTGCAGCAAAGGAAGAAGCACCGGAAGAGCACAAGAAGGAAGACGAAGAGAGCGGCATGGCAGGGCTCGGTGCCCTGTTCGGATAATCTTTTTTCTTCTTCTTATCAAAAAAGTTCTTTTCAGAGAGATTATTCGGTTTCCTATACCGGTACTCCGACGTATATATTGTGTTTTGTTGCCACAATCTTCACCCGTACCTGCCCGGACTCTTTCCCGCAGTTGAAGACCGACACCACCCGGTCACGGGCTACTCCGAGTTTCTCACCGTGTATCCACCCCGGAGCCCGGATCTCGACGGTAACTTTCTCGCCCTTGGAAAAGACCAGGGGGATGAAGGGACGCCGTACTGTCCCAAAATCCCTCACTGGATCAAGTTTCAGCCTCATCCCGAACTCTTTTTCCCACGGCCGGATACTCCGGTTGAAGAACTGCCACCAGCTCTGGGCTTTCATTCCTTTGGGGGACCTCCCATACCGGTAGTGCTCGAACTTCTGGATACCCAGGGGGGGGAACCGTTTGCCGGCACCAATTTCCTGCGCAAAACGGATCAGCCGGGGGATCTCCGTGTCATTGATTCCCGGCAGGTACACCGGCGCAATAAGCAGGTCGATAGCGCTCTTGCAGACCGCTTTTGCAGCATCGATAACCCTGTCGACATCGTACCATTCGACACCTGCGAGCATTTTTGCAATCGCCGGATCAAGTGCATGGAGGGAGAGGTTGATCCGGTCAAGTCCTGCATTCTCAAGCGCTGCGATCATCTCCCGGTCGAGAAGCGTGCCATTTGTCTGGAGAGAGATAACCCTCACTTCATCGATCTGCTTCAGGGCATTGACGAGTCCGGGAAGCTTCGGATACATGAGAGGTTCGCCCGGCGAATCGATATGACATTCCACACCCTCCCCCTTGAACACTGCGACCTCCCGTACCGCATCCACCAGGTAGTCGGACTCGACTTCATAGCTGGTGGCACGCGTTTTTGACTGCGGTCCGGCATCGACAGAACAGAACGGGCAGTTTAAATTGCAACCGCAACTCGGGCGTACCTGCAGGAGGCTGGTTCCCCGATCGATAATGCCAAAGTAGAGCGACCCGATGAGCGGGATCCCTGATTTCCGGGTAATTCTGAAGTGGGTCATACAAAAGGCAGGATAGCGAGGATGGTTATTCTCTCTCTGTAAGGAGACGGCAGCCCTTCCATTCGCCCCGGTCAACCACCGGGTGGGGATTCTCCATGCGGGCAAATACAAATTCAAACACTTCCTGTTCCACGGGGGATCTCCCCGTTTTTTTACAGTACCGCACGAAGGCGTCATACATCTCGCCATAAGGGATGTGTGCAGATGGATCGGGAATGAGCAGCTCCCCGTGGAACCTCCAGATCCCGTTAAATTCCCGGTCGTCCTCGATCAGCGGTCTTACCATGAGGTGTTCAAGGCTTATGGCAGCCTCATTGTTTTCAGAGACATGTTTGAGATCGCGGTAATAGTCCTGGACGATTGCTAGACCCTGGCGAAGATCGTTGAGCTCCTGCTCGAGATGTTTAATCTTCTTTTCCTGCCTGGAAATCCGGTCAGATGGGTCCATTGCCTGTGCTTCCACGTATTATTTCAGCTTATACACTCAATGCGATATTCTGCCCGCAGAGGGTTAATCCCTCCGTTCCAGCAGTTTCCCGGCATACACACACTGGCCGAACGAGACACAGCCATCCCCAAGGGGATAATCTGCGTTCATGATGAATCCTATGTTGTGCCCGGCAATCTCTGCACGGATTGTTTCCCGAATGGAAAAGTTATACGCAACGCCCCCGCTGAGAGCGATCTTTTTCATGCCCTCCCTGTCGGCCGCGTGGATGGCGAGGTGTGCGATACCCCGGGCAAGGTTGTACTGGAAGGAAGCTGCGATATCCCGGATAGCCCGCAGGTCTCCTTCAGGTGCTCTCTCCATCCGGGCAAACGCGTTCTCTATGAGGGATCGGCCTGAGAGCATCTCACATTGCTTATGAGTTTTGAAGCTCAGCTCCCAAACTTCAGCGCACCCGCCGACTGCAGCAGATTCCAGTTTCATCGCAGGTTCGCCGTCATAAGTCCGCTCCCGGCAGATCCCCAGCAGGGCAGAAGCAGCGTCAAGCAACCTTCCCGTACTGGTGGTCTGTGCGACATTAAAACCGCTCCCGACCTGTTTTTCAAGCGCGCCGAGTTCAATACCGGACCAGCCCCGTCTGGAAAGGAGTGAAAGTATCTTTTTTTCCGGAAGAATCCCATAGAGCATCCGTTCGGGAAACCGCGTGGCAAGATCCCCTCCGGGCATCGCCGAAGGCTCAAGGTGGGCGACACGCTCAAGATCCGGTACCTGCCCTGAGAATATCTCGCACCCCCAAACCGTCCCGTCGTCGCCATAACCAACCCCGTCGATTGCGATGCCGATGCAGGGTTCAGGAGTTGTTGCGGCTATATGCGCACGGTGGTGCTGTACCGGGACCAGTTCAAGCCCGTGATCTGACGCGATCTCGCGGGCAAACCGGGTGGAGAGGAACTGGGGATGCAGGTCGTGGGCGATCACGTCAAACTTCGCCCCGAGGAGCCTCTGCAGGTTCCGTACGGTCTCCTGCAGGTATTCAAGGGTTGGCGGGTTGCGTACATTTCCCACGTGGGGGGACGTAACCGTAAAGCCGTTTTTATAAATCGTGGCATTTGCATTCAGTTCCGGTCCCACGCCGAGGATACAGCAGTTCCCCAAAGCGATCGCTGTCCGCTTCGGGGCTATCCCCCGCGAAAGGCGGATTATATACCCGTCGCGCATCACGGAATCGTCGCAGCGGTTCACGATCTTCCGGTCGTGCGTGAGGAAGAAGTCCACATCACGGTTGAGCTTTGCCATAGCCTGATCGATATCGGTGATCATCGGGTAGCCGGGCATATTGGCACTGGTCATAATGAGCAGCGGGTGTTTCAGTCTGGAGAAGAGAAGGTGGTGAAGCCCGGTATACGGCAGCATACAGCCGATCGTATGGAGGTTGCTTATTGCCGCATGGGCAGTGGGATCGCGTTTTTCCAGAACGACGATCGGGTGGACCGGACTGGTGAGCATCTGCCGTTCCTCCAAAGAGACACATACGAACTGTCCGATATGGTCCGGGCGCACCATAATAGCAAACGGTTGTTCGATCCTGCCCAAGCGCCGCTTCAGCTCATCCACGGAGTCTTCGATGCAGGCGATATGGAATCCTCCCAGCCCCCGGATCGCAAGAATGCTTCCTGCATCGAGCAGTTCTGCTGTCTCCTTTATTGGATCGAGGCCTTCCACTTTATTTCCGCGTGCATCGATCAGGGTGAGGAGAGGCCCGCATGAGTCGCAGGCGATCGTCTGTGCATGGTGGCGGCGGCAGCCGGGATCGCCATATTCCCGCGAGCAGTCCGGGCACATGGCAAATTCTGCCATCGATGTGCGCTCCCGGTCGTAGGGGATCTCCCGGATGATGCTGTAGCGTGGTCCGCAGTTCACGCAGGACGTTGCCCAGTAATCCCCGTATCTCCCGCCTTTTTTAAAAATATCACCAACACAGTCATCACAGATCGCAACATCGGGCGGGATCATGCCGGTCAGCGAACCGCTGCCGCTCGGCAGTATGAAAAACCCGTCCGGGATCTCCTGCAGGGCATTGGCAACTTCAACAAAATCGATACGGGAGAGCGGAGGGCCCTGTGAGACCTCTGCAAGGAACTTCTCAAAATTATCCCCTCTTGCAAAAATTTCCACTTCGCTGCCGAGATTTTTCACCGTTCCTGAAATCCCGAGCGCACAGGCCTTTGCATACACGAAAGGGCGAAATCCGACACCCTGAACGATCCCGCGAACTGTGATCCTGCCCTTTCCCTGCATGAATTTCTCGCAAAATTTTATTGATTCGCGGGGCGATATAAGTATAGGGTTTTTACAGTGCCGGGCCATATTCGAATCGTAAACGATCCCGTAGAGCTTGTTCCTCTCCTGATGACGTTCAACGACCCCTCCTTTAAAAAGGTCTATGAACTTTTGAACAAATCATGGCTTACAGAAGACGAGATCCGGGCGCAGGTCGGCAATGACAGTGTGTCGCTCTGTATCCAGATCTTAAAAAAAGGAAACCTCGTGGAGGAACAGTGGCGGATGCCAAAACCCGGTGCGAAACCGGAAAAAGAGTTCCGTGCAACCTACAACAAGTTCCGTGCAAACTTCCAGTGTAATCTTTCTGATCTCTCCGATATCCTGTATATCTCGCTCTCCAATGACGAGAATCTCCGCGATGTCGTGGAGAAGATTGAAGGAGAACTCATCAAAGGCAACAATTCCATCAACGACCTCTCCCGAAAATTCAGTGTCAGCCCCATATTTATCAAGGGACTGGCCAAACGAATGACCCACCTTGATGTCAAGGGACAGGGACTGGTGCTGCTTGACACTGGGCGCTAAGGATCCCCTCTATTCTATTTTGCGCAGCAAACGAGAGGTCTCGCGACTGCAGATTCTCGTAGAGATTGCCGAGCACCAGCCTGCAGTGCGGCAGCAGGAGATCGCCGGGAAACTTGGCGTGACCCCGCAGGCAATATCCGAGTATATCCGGGAACTGGTTGATGAAGGAAAGGTTTCTGCGATCGGCAGGGGCAATTACGAGGTAACGAAGACCGGGATCGAGTGGGTACTGGAAAATGCCGAGTCACTCGAATCCTACGCACGGCATATCCGGCGCGACATTATCCAGCAGATCTCTGTCTGGACAGCGATTGCGGCAGAAGACCTGCAGGAAGGAGATGCTGTCGGGGTATATATGAAAGCCGGATTTCTCTATGCGGGAAAAAAGCCGCAGGCAGCAACCGGGTCCGTTATAGCGGATGCAAAAAAGGACGAGGATGTGGGGGTTGCCCGCCTCAACGGGATCATCGATCACAAGGAAGGGATGGTTCATGTCTGCAAGGTACCCCGGATCCTGCACGGAGGTTCTAAAAAGATCAGGCAGGACAAACTGCTGGAGGTCATTGGCCAGACGGGAGTTATCGCTGCGGTAGGACTTGAGGCATTCATCGCGCTGAAAGCGGCGGGGAAAAAACCTGATATGTTCTTTGGCGCGAGGGAAGGTGTCATTGAGGCTGCATTCCATGGGATTGACTGCGCGATTGTTATTGTTGATGAAGAGTTTACCGACTTCTTAAAGAGACTGGAGAGCGTTGAACTCGCGTATGTGATCCACGACCTGATCTCGCCATGAAGATCATTGTCCAGCCCCAGAAAGGAAGCAGTTACAAGCTTCTCTTTTACGACGGCAGGCATGTGCTGGGTGCCGGGTATGTCGATCTGACGGAGACACCCCGGGGACCCCGCCCGACAAAATACCGGCTTAAGTGGGGCGGGAAAAAAGAGTACCGCCACACGCCTTCAAAGGAACTGGTTGCCCAGCTCCGCGAGGCGGATGTGTGCCCTGTCAAACCCGATCCGCACTTCGAGACATTTCTTGCAGATTTCCAGATTAAATCCAGTTATGTTGATGCCTGCCGCATGTGCCTGCTTGACGAGCGGTTCACCCTGTTAAACGAGGAAAACTGCGTCTCGTTTGGCAAAGGTGAAAAGATCTGTCTTGAGTGCGGGAAGCGTGAGTTGCGCCGTGAAGTATCCCACATCGGCAGGCTGGGGTTAGAGGGGATAGCCCATCTCGAAAACCTTCTTGTTACCTTTCGCGATCTTGACCGGGTGTTATCGACGCTGCAGCCCGATAAACTCACGATGAAAGCAGCGCTCTACGACCGCCTTGAACCGCATCCGGTCATGACCACCGCCTCGATCGAAGAACTGCCCCTCCCGCGGCAGTTTATTGAAGCAAGCGGAGTATCCCAGCTCATGCCCGCCCAGCAGCTTGCCGTGGAAGCGGGGCTGCTGCACGGCAAAGACCTGCTGATTGTCGCTGCAACGGCGAGCGGCAAGACATTCATCGGCGAGATGGCGGGGATCAAGAACTATCTTGAAGGGCGGGGACGGATGCTCTTCCTCGTACCGCTGGTAGCCCTCGCAAACCAGAAATATGAACGGTTTACCGAGCGGTACGGGAAAATTGCAAAGACCGGGCTTTTAACCGGGGTGAGCCGGCTCAACCTTCCCGAGACCAGGAAAGTGGGGGACCGGAACCCCCAGTCACCGATCGTTGTCGGTACCTATGAAGGGGTGGACACTATGATCCGTCGGGGGCAGAAGATGGCAAATATTGCAACCGTAGTGATCGATGAAGTCCAGATGCTCGAGGATGCAGACCGGGGGCACCGTCTTGACGGCATGATCGCACGGCTGAAGTACCTCGCCCCGCAGGCACAGTTCCTGTACCTGTCAGCTACCATCGGCTCCCCAAAGACACTGGCAAAAAAACTGAATTGCAGTCTTGTGCGGTACGCCGAACGCCCGGTGGGGCTGGAGCGATACCTCCTCTTTTTAGAGCGCAAACAGAAGATTCCGACCATCAAGCAGATGACAACCGAGGAATACAAGCGGACTTCATCAAAGGGATTCCGGGGACAGACCATCATCTTTACCAATGCACGGGCACGGTGCCATACGATCGCTGATGCACTGGGTATGAGGGCTGCGGCATACCATGCCGGTCTGTCGTCGCAGGAGCGGCGGGAAGTCGAGACGAAGTTCCTTGGCGGGAAACTGATGGCAGTGGTCACAACCGCAGCATTGGGTGCAGGTGTAGATTTCCCGGCATCCCAGGTGATCTTTGACGCGCTGGCCATGGGAAGGGACTGGCTCTCGGTGCAGGAGTTCAACCAGATGGCGGGCCGGGCGGGAAGGCCGGACTTCCACGACCTCGGCCGTGTGGTGCTTCTTGCCGAGCCGGGAGGCACCTATTCCCGGGAGAACCCGTTCACGGAAGAGGAGGTTGCCATCCGGCTGCTTAAAGGCGAAATGGAAGAAGTAGCACCGGAACACGACTTTGAGAAGAGCACAGAAGAGTACGTGGCAAATGCGGTCGCGTGCAATGGCGAGGTGGCAGATCTTGAGCGTATCAACAGTATGATGGTCGGCAGCACGGAACCGGTCCTCCCCGAGCTGGTCGCCCACCGGCTTGTCGAAAAACAGGGGAGCAGGCTGGTCATGTCGCCCCTGGCAAAGGTGATGGCAGAGCATTTCATCGGCATGGAGCGGCTCCTGGAGATCCTCCGCCTGACCAAATTCATGGATGACCCGCTGGATGTGATTGCGGAGCTCGAGAGCGAGGATGTCCACAAGGATAAAAAGACGGAACAGAAGAAAGACGGGAAGAAACAGGCGGGGCATAAAAGACGCCGCTGAGAACCGGGTAACGAATGGCGGACATAATAATGCCCGCCCCCTTATAAAAAAGAGAATAATATGTTCTGACGATGATTATTTTTTGTTGGTTTCCCATTGAAATGCTCTTCCCAGGCAATGGCATCCTGCTTCGTCTTCCGGATAACCTTGTTATCGCCATTCTAGCATTCAGGTCAACGATCCACATCTTCCCTCAGATGCGATTCAATCTGGCGCCATCTAAGGATTACGCTGTACTTCCATCGTTCTGCTCCCGCACGGAGATCACAAAGATCCCGGTGACGGCGACAGCAAGAACAAACCCTGCAAAGAACCCGAAAGAGTAGCCGGCCAAGGTAATTATGACACCGGTGACGAGCGGTCCGGACGATTGCCCGATATCCATGATCGAAGAGAGGGCCCCCATCGATGCACCGATCTGTTCTTTTTTTGCCACGTCAGCGACGTAAGCGCTGGTCGCTACCGTGGAAAGCGAAATTCCCAGCCCGAAGACAGCACTCGCCGCGAGGAAGGCGGGATACGTTGCGGCAAACGGCACTGCGGCGACTGACCCTCCTGTGACGAGCAGCCCCATGATGATCTGGATACGTTTGTCGATCCGGTCGGCAATCCTGCCGAAGAATGGTTTTGTCGCGGCGATGATCAGCACCTGGATCGCAAAAATGAGCCCGATCCGGTACGCTTCGAAGTGGAGAGCGAACAGGTATACCGGCAGGAAGGTTTCGAACGCACCGAATGCGAAGTAGGTCGCCATGTCCACCATCGCAGTCGCCCTCAGCCGGGGGTTTGTGACGAATATGTCAAGACTCTTTTTGAACACGGGAAATCCGGGCATGTTCAGCGAACAGGGCTGTTCTTCGCGGTACCTGAGGATCAGGAAAAAGACGGGGATCGCGGCGAGTGAGGCAGCGATGTACACCATTCGGTATTGGACGAGCCCCGGGGTGAACGCAAAGTACGTGATGATGATCCCTCCAGCAAGAGGTGCGATGGTGCGCCCGATGAGGGTCGCTGAAGAATAGGCACCGAGCATCTCGCCCTTTGTTGCTGGGAAGCGTTCGGCGATGATGGCAGAGACGACCGGCCCAAGTATTGCGGTTGCCGTGCCGTGGAAAAACCGGACCGGTATCAGCCAGAGCGGATCGGAGATGAAGAGGTAGAGCACCGGAGCGAAGAGGAACACAAAACCTGATGCGACAAGCAGGCGTCGTCTCCCGAGGTGATCAGATATGACCCCGACGGGAAACGAGAACAGGATGCCGGCAAGCGGTGATACGGCGGCGATGAGACCGAGCACGGAGTCACCGGCACCCAGAGCCTGTACGAAGAGGGGGAGTACGGGATTTTTGGAAATCGTCGTCGAGAAGATGGCAAAGAACCCGATCAGGGAGAGATAGTACATCAGGGTGCGGTCGGTCCGGGACCGGACCCCCGCTATATCCGGGTCTGGTAACATGAACAGACTAGTACTGGGATGTGGTAGTAAAAAAGCAGAGGAGACACAAAGACACTGTTTTGGAGGATTTTTTCCAGAGTCAAAACATAATGATGATTCAGACACAGCTCCTCCTCTTCTCATAGAGGGGCTAAACACTGAGCGTAACACATACTTGCCCATCAACAGCGACGAACACGATGCAAAGCAATGTGTGAGGAGTATGCCAGGACAGCCGCTGGCACCAGAGTATCACGACAAGCCCTGGGGCGTCATTATTATTTAAACAGGGCCACTGGGAAAAGCAGCGAGGTGATGTGAAGCGAGCCGAAGTGCAGCGGAGATGAACAGTCTCGAGTGTGAAATGATTTTCAGTAACTATCTTAAAATAGTTCTTTTTAAGACATGGTTTGTTTTAGAAATCTCCAAATATTTTTAAATGTCTACGCCGATTTAATTCAGTTACCCGTAGTATTGGTGAATATCCTTTAATTGGAAATTCACGGTAAGGAGGGACTGGTTCAGAACTATGTAACAGTGTCGGAGGAGGGGTGTTCAGATGGACATTGGATCAACATTTTTTTACAAATATCGCAGATTTGTCAAAACGCTCAAGATATATCTCCTCCTTGCCGGACCTGGACTTATTGTGATGCTTGCCGATAACGATGCCGGGGGCATCACTACCTATACCGTAACCGGGGCCAAGTACGGTTATGGTCTTATCTGGTTTTTACTGCTGCTTCTGCCTGTTGCCTACATTGTCCAGGAAATGACCGTGCGACTGGGAGCAGTTACCAAACGGGGGCACGCAGAAGCGATTTTTGATGCATTTGGCTCTTTTTGGGGCTGGTTCTCATTTCTCGATCTGGCTCTCGTGAACTGGCTTACGCTTATTACCGAGTTCATCGGCATGACTGCAGCGCTCTCCATCTTCCATATTCCGCCAGTAGTCACCGTAGTACTTGTATCCATCGTCATGATGCTCATGGTTCTGCAGGGTAAATACTGGACATGGGAAAAGATCGCGATCGTGTTAGCCGTCCTCAACCTCATCTATATCCCGGCAGCATTCCTGGTGCACCCTTCAGTCGGAGAAGTGCTAAGTACCGGACTGATCCCCCACTTTCCCGGAGGGTTTAACGGCACCTTATTCTTTTTTCTCATGGCTAATATCGGAACAACAATCGCTCCATGGATGATCTTCTTCCAGCAAAGTGCAGTAGTTGATAAGGGGATGAAGGAAAAAGATATCCCCTGGGGCCAGATGGACACCCTGATCGGCTCAGCGTTCACGGTGCTGGTCGCGATCTTCCTTGTTGTGGTGACCGGCACCGTACTCTATGGTACGGAAGTCAATAGTGCAGCACAGGCAGCAAGTATCATGATGACTACGAACCCCTGGCTGGGCACCTGCATTGCGATTGGCCTCTTTAATGCAGGATTCCTTGGGGCGATATGCATATCGCTTGCCAGCTCGTGGGCGTTTGGGGAAGTTTTCGGATGGGCGCATTCCCTCAACATGAGGATCCGCGAAGCTCCATGGTTTTATGCCTGCTACTTCTTCGCGCTCATAACTGCCGGGGGGGTTGTGCTCCTGCCGAATGCCCCCCTTGTCCTTATCACCCTCTTTGTTCAGGTAATCGCCGTAACGCTGCTTCCTGCTGCGCTGGTATTTTTGATCCTGCTGCTAAACAACGAAGAGATCATGGGTAAATACAAGAATACCGCACTCCAGAACATAGCCGGGACGGTCATCGTAATTGCGATTATTGTCCTGTCCACGCTCTATGGGATTACCACACTCTTCCCGGAGTGGCTGATGTAGGAGAAGAACGGAGATGAACACGTGCTGACTCTTGAAACAATCTTCGGTGAACAAATCGGGAGTGTTTTCCGGGGATGGACGAATAAGATCCGCGAGATCAACAAGAAGTATGAAAAGCCCCGAATTACGATGTCGCGTGGGGTGAAGATTGCACTCCTGTTCCTTCGGATCTACCTGATCCTGCTCGTACTCCTCCTTGGCTATAAATTCTGGACATTATTGACATGAGGGAAACGATGGTTATGCAAACTGTTCCCACAAATACAAAACCGCAAAGATCCGACAGGAAATTCCTGTTGAGCGAAATGCTCGGGGCAAAGGTCTTCCTGCACGAAAAAAAGATCGGATCACTTTCCGATCTGATGATTGTTGAGACAGGCAAGCTTCCCGAAGTCTCGAATTTTGTCATTACCCGCCCTTTTGGAGATCCTTCGCTTCTTATACCCTGGGAACGTATTGTGACCCTTGAACCGCAGAAACTTGTTATCAATATCGACGATCTGAAAAAATTTGAGATCTCATCCCCGGAAGATGCGATCCTCCTGCGCGATCATATCCTTGACAAAAAGGTCCTTGACACCGAAGATGCGGAAGTGGAAGTGGTCTATGACATCCGTCTGATTGAACGGAATGCAAAACTCTATGTCACGGAAGTGGATACGAGCAAATCCGCACGCCTTCGCCGTCTTGGGTTCGGGTTCATGTCCGGAGTTCTCGCACCCAAGGAAGATCCCAAGGACAGTGGTTCGATCTCATGGATGTATATCCAGCCACTCCCGTCGCATATCAGCAGTTTCAAAGGAGACGTCAAGCTCAAGATCCTCAAAGAGACCCTCGCTGAGATCCACCCGGTCGATCTTGCTGATATCCTCGAAGAGCTCGATCACGACCAGCGAGTCATGGTCTTCTCCTCACTCGATCACGAGCAGGCATCTGATACCCTCGAAGAGATCGAACCCCTCGTACAGCGGGATATTATTTCCTCCTTAAGTAAGGAAAAAGTGGTACGACTCATCAACGACATGACACCCGGCCAAGCCGCAGACATCCTGGCGATCCTGCCTTCATCCGAAGCCCAGATCATTCTCGAAGCGCTGAATGCGGAAACTGCAAAAAAAATTCAGTCAATTGTTAGCAAACAGGAAGAGAAGGTCCTCCACTACACCACGCAGAAGATCTTAAAATTCTCCCCGGAAACATCAGTCGAGTACGTGCAGAACGATTATTCACGACATGCGCGGGGCAAAGATGTGATCATGTATGTCTACGTGGTTGACGGAGAGGACACCCTGCTCGGGGTCATTGATTTAAAAGAACTGTTGCAGGCCGATGACCGGGCACTGTTGAAAGATATCATGGTTGAAAACGTGATCAGTCTGAACACGGAAAGCACCCTCAAAGAGGCATCGCAGAGTTTTGCCCGCTATGATTTCCGGGCTCTCCCCGTAACTGACGAAAAAAACCGTCTTATCGGGGTCATCCCCTACCGTGATGTGATGAACCTTACCCACCACTTCGTGGAATAAGCGTGTCGCTGCAAATCGGACAATACATCTTCCCCGAGCACCTCAAATAGTATACTATTTTAAAAGAAAACTCTTTGCAAAACGCTCCAATTAGAAGGTGAGATGATTCTTACAAAATAGAGAATTGAACCATCAGTGTTAAAGTGCTGCTATGGAGCATCATATCGTGCATATTTTTAAATTCAACAACTTTTGTATAAATTCAATCTTCGTATCCCTGACCCTTTTCTTTCAGGGGTTCTTGTTCTTCCAGGTCAGCAGGGATGTCGTCCTGTTCTTTTTCCGTGTCTGTTTTTGTCCCCCTGTAACCCGGATATGTTTAAAACCCTGTCCTGTAGCGAAGGATCGCAGCTATCCC
>JBGOZZ010000009.1:0-12692 GCA_041480465.1 Methanoregula sp.
GGGAAATAATTGCAGAAAGCCGGTATCAGCAAAATATACCTGATTATTGATCGGGCCGGACCGAGTTCCGGGACCATTTTTTGTTGTAATATTTCCCGGTTTTCTTTATTCTCAATGAGTTATCCTGCCCCGTGCCAGCGGCCCGACAGATCCTCCCCGTATTCCTGCATTGCCGGCGCCAGGAAGAAACCGCATGGGATGTGCTCCGAGGCACGCGTCTCGATCTCCTTTCGCCATCTCATCAATTCTTCCGTCTTTCAAGGGTAATGGTCCCAATCCGGCAGAACCCTGCGCCAGCAGCTGACGATAATCAAATTCTTTATACATCAGTTATTTCAAGTGATAATGAGGACGGGTATGGCTGACGATGATGTTCAGATAGAATCCGCCGCGGGAGAATTAATCTCCGGCATACAGGAGTCGTCTGCAAGGATGATGAAAGCAGCATACCTGCCAACGCCCATGAATAAGGAGAACGCGGAATTCGGTGTCCCTTTTTTTAAGATCTCTCCTCTCCATCAGGACGTAGAAGTGCCCGGGCCAGGTGCCAGGGTCTATGTAACAAAAATGTCGAACCGCACCCCGGATAACGAAATTAAAAGAATTATCAGCCCGGCTGCTGAGCGGGAAGTGATCAGCCAAACCCATGATTTTTACAATCTCCTTTTCTATGTGAACATACAGCTCGATGAACCCTCAACTACCCGTTTTATTAATGCGATCGTATCATTCGCTTTTTCGCCTGGCAATAAGGTTCTTGACTATTCCCCAAAAGAAAAAGAGATAATCGCAAACATAGCTAAAACCGCGGGAGAAGAAATCTTCCTGTCCCCGGCACTGGATTTTAGTGGATTCTTCCCGCAGTGTTCAGAGGTTAATCCGGACGATCCAAAAAGCAGGTTTGAGATCAGGATCGGACCGGAAGAAAAAATTCCCATTACTTACAGCAAAAAACACGGGTGCTCGTTACTTGTACCAAAATGCAAGTTGCTTGAATATGAAGGAATGCGTAAAAACGAGCATGAAGTATACTGGGAGATGTATCCCCCAATGCCTCCAAATGATAGTGAAATTACGGGAAAAGGAAAACATGCTATTTTGTCCCTTATCGTCCAGACTCCCCGTGCCTCACCGCCTGAAGTCGCCGTCCGGATAACCGGTAAGGTGAAAGGGGAGATCTGGGGAGTCGTGCAGATAAAGGGCGGGGTGGATTTTTTAAAACACAGCAGCAGTGTCTGCCTGTCATGGTAACCGGTTACCTGCAATTTCACAAGATCTTTTTTTTATTTTTTACTTTTTTTTAACACCCACCCCCGCGAGTCCATCAGCAGTATTATGTGGTTGTAATTATGTATTGAAATTAGGACACGGTAATAAAGGAGAGCATTTTCTTCATGATTGTCAGTGACTGGTTTGACAAAGGAATTGCTCTTGCCAAACTGAAAATGTTTTATGAAGCCATCGCCTGTTTTGATGAAGTCCTCAGGGTCAACCCGACGAACGCCGATGCGTTATACAATAAAGGGGTCGCCCTTGCTGCTCTGGAGAAATATGAAGAGGCGGTTTTATGTTATGATTCCTCTCTTCATAATAATCCTCACAATGCTGACGCCCTGAACAACAAAGGAGTCGCATTTGCCGCACTGGAAAAATATGAAGAAGCGGTCGTATATTTTGATAAAGGCCTGAAGATAAATCCAAAAAATGAACTTGTCCTGCTCAACAAGGGGGGTGCTCTTGCCAAACTAAAAATGTATGAGATGGCTCTCGCGTATTTTGATAAAGTCCTCCAGATCAATCCCCGCAATGCAGACGCGTTATATGACAAGGGGGTAACTCTTGCCAGTCTTGGCAGGTATGACGAGGCTGTTGCGAGTTATAATGATGTCCTCAGGATTTACCCGGATAATACCGATGCCCTGAACAATAAGGGAGTCGCCTGTGCCGCCCTGAAAAGATATGAAGAAGCTGTTACCTGTTTTGACAAAGTCCTTGAGATGCATCCAGGGCACCTTACTGCACTGCACAACAAAGGTCGGGCCCTGGCAAAACTGAAGAAGTATGATGAAGCGATTGCCTGTTATGATCAGGTCCTCCGGATTTACCCGGATAACGCCGGGACGTTGAATAACAAAGGGGTTGCTCTTGATGATCTGAAAAGGTATGAAGAGGCGCTTCTCTGTTACCGGCAGTCACTTACGATCAATCCGAGAAATATCGACACGTTGAATAACATTGGAGTCGCCCTTTCCGCCCTGGAAAAATACGAAGAGGCGGTTATTTTTTATGATGAGTCTCTTACGATCAATCCAGAAAATGTACTCGTGCTGGTGAATAAAGGACGTGCTCTTGCCCGGCTCAGGAAGCATGAGGAAGCAGTTGCCTGCTTTGATGAAGTGCTCCTGCTCACTCCGGATAACGCCGATGCACTGTATAATAAAGGGGTTGCCCTGGCTGCTTTGGGGAAGTATGAAGAGGCTGTCCTGAGTTACAACCAGTCGCTGGAGATCAATCCGGCAAATGTCGTTGTTCTGGTAAACAAAGGTCGTGCTCTGGCAAAGCTGAATATGCATGTGGAAGCAGTTGTCTGTTTTGATGAGGGCCTCAGGATAAATCCAGGTAATGCGGGCGCTTTATTTAATAAAGGAGTTGCTCTTACCGCTTTAGGAAACAATGAAGCAGCGATAGATTGTTTCGATGAGATTCTCATGGTCAATCCGGATAGCGCCGACGCCTTGTATAACAAGGGAATCGCCTGTGCTGCCATGGAAAAGTACGATGAGGCACTCGCCTTTTTTGATGAAGTCATTCGAATCAATCCGGATAACGTCGGTGTATTGAACGACAAAGGACGTGCTCTTGGAAAGCTCGGAAAGTATGATGAAGCAATTGCCTGTCTGGATCAGGTTCTAACATTCAACCCCGATACTGCTGAAGCATTTACCAGCACAGATGCGGTATATCCAGTTTCAAAAAAAGATCAAGAGGCTGTCGGAGGATATGATCAGGACCTCATGATCAAACCGGATACTGCTGATATCCTGAACAATAAAGGAGTAAGCCTTGCCAGTCAACAAAAGCATGAAGAGGCTCTTGTATATTTCGATAAAGACCTCAGTATTAACCCGGATAACGCCGTGGTCTGGAACAACAGGGGAGTTGCACTTGCCGGTCTTGAAAAATATGAAGATGCTGTCCTGAGTTACAACCGCTCTCTGGATATCAACCCTGCAAATGTTGCGGTTCTGATAAACAAAGGTCGTGCTCTGGCAAAACTGAAAAAGCATGACGAAGCAGTTGTCTGTTTTGACGCGGTCCTCAGAATTAGTCCGGATAATGCTGATATCCTTATCAGGAAAGAGGAAGTTGGGAGTATGCCTGAGACGGAAGGAGAGGGTGATTCTTACTACGACCGGGAGTTCACGGAAGAGCCGGAAACTGGAGGAGGCCTGAGCAGCAAAGAGGAAGTTGGGAGTATGCCTGAGACGGAAGGAGAGGGTGATTCTTACTACGAAGAGCCGGAAACTGCAGGCGGCCAAGAGCTCACGGAAGAGCAGGATACTGAAAGCGACCTGAACAACAAGGGAATTGCGTACGCTGCCGAAGGACATTATGAAGAAGCAATTTTATGGTACGATCAGGTCCTCGGGTGTAACCCGGAGAATATTGACGCCCTGAACAACAAAGGAGTTGCCAGTGCTGCTTTACAAAAGGGTGAAGAGGCTCTCATATATTTTGATAAAGTCCTGAAGATTAATCCGGAACATGAGCTCGTTCTGACCAACAAGGGAGGTGCCCTTACCGGCCTGAAGAAGTACGAAGCTGCAGTTGCCTGCTTTGACGAGGTTATCAGGATCAATCCGGATAATACCGATGCATGGTACAATAAAGGAGTTACTCTTGCCAATCTTGGAAGGCATGAGGAATCTATTGGATGTTACGATCAGGTCCTAAGGATTAGTCCGGATAATGCAAACGCCCTGAACAACAAAGGGATTGCGTACGCTGCTTTAAAAAAGTATGAAGAGGCCATTCTCTGTTACGATACTACTCTTAGGGTGAACCCCGATCATGCAGTCTCATTGATTAACAAGGGTGTAGCCCTTGCTGAGCTGAAAAAGTATGAAGAGGCTGTTGCATGTTTTGAGGCAGTCATAAGGACTAATCCGGATTATGCGGAAGCCTGGTTCAATAAAGGGATTGCCCTTGCAATCCTGGGCAAAGCCGGAGAGGCGGTTCCCTGTTATGATCGGGTCCTCCGGATAAATCCTGGCAACGCTGACGCCTGGTTCAATAAAGGGATTGCCCTCGCTTCCCTGGAAAAACCTGAAGGAGCAGTTCTTTGTTACGATCAGGTCCTCCAAATAAATCCTGATAATGCCGATGCATGGTTCAATAAAGGCATTGCCCTTGAATCTCTGGAAAAACCCGAAGAGACAGTTCTCTGTTATGATCAGGTCCTGAGGATTAATCCTGATAATGCCGATGCATGGTACAACAAGGGATGTGCTCTTGCCAGACTAAAAAAACTTGAAGAATCTGTTACCTGTTTTGACCACGTTTTACAGATCGATCCGAAGAATGAACCCGCTCTCATGAGCAAAGGAGCTGCTCTTACTGATATTGAAGAGGATGAGGAAGCCATTGCGTGTTTTGATGCAGTCCTCCGGATGAACCGCGATAATGCTGATGCGTTGTATGATAAAGGTGTAAACCTTGCCAATCTCAAGCGGTACAATGCGGCTATCGCGTATTATGATCAGGCTATAATGATTAATCCGAATAATACCGATGCCCTGAACAACAAAGGAATTGCATATGCCGCACTGAAAAAATACGAAGAGGCTCTCGAGTGTTTTAACGCAGTTCTCAATTTACACCCGGACAATGAACTGGCCAGTCTTATCAAAGGAATCACGCTCGCCGCGTTGAAAATATCTGATACAGCGACAGCATGCTGCGATGAGGAATAACCCGGGAAGATGGTGAACAGGAAAATGGCATTAGGTTCGCCAGTCTCTCCAGGTTCCGTCTCATCAGCTGCGGCACATGATTATATTCCGGGCTGCAGGAATCATGAGAACGCCAAAACCAGGTAAAAAGAACCGGACAGGCAATTCCACAGGTGACACCATTTCTTAGTTTTTGCAGAAATTGTGAATTCATCATGCCTCGATCATACCGTACAATCCCACGTTGACGCATTGCTCCTGGAAATGCTTCCACTCATGGTTCCTGTTTTTCCCTTCGTTAAAAATCTGACAACCAGAGGTAAACTGGAGAATTCATCTGGTTCTGGTGAGGACTAATACTAAAATTATGTCTCAAATCATGTACTATGCGAAAGCCCGGGTCAATCAGATATTCCTGTTCCTGTTCCGGATTAATATCCCTCTTTTTAATCATCTTCAGCCATGGAGATCCAATCTTTAAATAACCCTGTTCTCTAACTATACACAAAAAAAAAGCTGGCTTACCCTATGAGCAGACGACAATTCAGTCCGGATGATCCGGAACGACGACAATGGCAGGATCCCGAAGAGATTCTCACCTCAATCGGTGTAGTGCCAGGAATGGTATTTGTCGATATGGGATGTGGTGACGGGTACTTTGCCCTTCCGGCGGCACGAAGAGTTGGCCGTTCGGGGAGAGTATATGCAAATGATATTAATGAGGGTGCTGTTGAACGGCTCAGGCAACGGGCAGCGCAGGAAGGGCTGGACAACCTTTTTACCGACGTGAAGGAGGCAGAAGAAACGGTCGTCTGTGAAGGATGTGCTGACCTGGTGTTTTTCGGTATAGACCTTCACGATTTCCGGGATCCGGTACAAGTACTCTTAAATGCAAAAAAGATGCTCCGCCCTGAAGGGCAGCTGGCTGATCTTGACTGGAAAGATCAACCCATGGCATTGGGCCCTCCTCTTGAAAAGCGGTTTTCGATCGAAAAGGCCCGGAACCTGATCGGGTCAGCCGGATTCCGCGTCGCATCTGTACAGGACGCGGGACCCTATCACTACCTCATCATTGCCCGGCGGTAGACCTGACCTCTGAACAATTTTTTTACGGATTCGTTTAAAAAAAATTATCGTGAAGGGACCTGGTACTGCCTGACTGTTTCTGCCATCTCCTGTAACCTCTTGTTGACAAGGTAGTTGACCGTTCCCTCCTTATACGATCCATCAGCCTGTCGCTCTCCTGCCGGAACACCGGTGAGGAACTCAATACCCTCGTCAATGGTTGTTGCCGGATAGATCGCAAACTTGCCTGCTTCTGCTGCCTTGAGGATCTCTTCCTTGAGCATCAGGTTCTGGACATTGCTTGCCGGAATCATTGCACCCTGTTTACCTGTGAGGCCTTTGGCCTTGCACACCTCGAAAAAGCCTTCGAGTTTCTCGTTCACGCCCCCGATGGCCTGCACCTCACCCCGCTGGTTTACCGATCCGGTGACTGCAATAGACTGTCTGATAGGCAGACCTGAGAGAGCAGACAGGATCGCGTACAGTTCCGTGCTCGAGGCACTGTCGCCATCCACACCCCCGTAACTCTGCTCGAAGACGAGTTTTGCGGCAAGAGAGAGTGGTTTATCCTGGGCATACTTGTTTGCAAGGTAACCCCCGAGAATGAGGACGCCCTTTGTATGGGTAGGCCCTCCCAGTTGCGCCTGGCGTTCAATATCGACAATCCCGTCCCGCCCCACAGCAACACTGGCGGTCACGCGGGATGGCCTGCCAAAAGCAACATCGCCCATCTCCATGACCGAGAGCCCGTTGATCTGCCCTACCTTCTCCCCGTCAGTATCTATCAGGAATACTCCGCGCTCGATGAACTCCTGGATCTTCTGCTGGATCAGGTTGGAACGGTATATCTTTTCCTCGACAGCTTTTTCGATATGCTTCACGGTTATGTACTGTACTTTTTCCTGCATCGCGTAAAAGTTCGCTTCCCTGATCAGGTCGGCGACCCCGGAAAATCTCGTGGAAAGTTTCTTCTGGTCTTCTGCAAGCCGTGACCCGTATTCCACGACTTTTGCTACCGCTGTATTATCCAGGTGTTTCAAACTGAACCGTGTACAGAGCGTGCAGATGAACGATGCGTATTTCTTCGTATTGTCATCATTACGATCCATCACGGTATCGAAATCCGCCCTCACCTTGAAGAGATCCGGATAATCAGGATCACCCTGGTTGAGGATCTGGTTGATGTCGGGAGTCCCGATGAGGATAACCTTCACGATCAGGGGGATCGGCTCGGGTTTAAGTCCCCTTGTCATGATGAACCCCGCCTGCTCTCCCGGCTCTTCAATTTTTACTTTTTCCGTTTTGAGGGCAGATTTGAGTCCGTCCCATGCGAAGGGGTACCTGAAGAGGTCGAGTACCGGAATGACAAGGTAGCCGCCGTTCGCTTTATGGACAGAACCCGGGCGGATCATCATGAAGTCAGTTGTCACTACGCCGAACTGGACCTCTTTTTCTGCCTTCCCCAGGAGGTTCTGGTAGCTGGGTGTCTCTTCAAAGACGACCGGAGCCCCCTCAGGACCTGAATTGTCTACCACCACATTCACCTCGTATTTCCTGAATGCAAGGTCTTTTGAGAGCCATTGCTGGAACTGGGGCGGGACCTGTTCCTGTTGCGGCTGTTGCTGCTGCTGTGATGATCCGAGGAATGTACCGAGGTTATCCAGGATATCCTTCTGGACGCTTTCAATATACGGGATGACCTCACCGATCTTTCCGTATTTTTCCCTGAGACCGGTGAGAAGATGACCGATGGCATAGAGCGCGATCTCACTGTTGAGTTTAGTTACCACTTCCATCCCTTTCGCGTCAAGGTCCCTCACCTTACGGAACCCGCTTCGCAGGTCAGTATCAAGGGCTTCCCTTTTCTGGAGTATCCCGGCCTGGGTCTCCTTGGGGAGTGCCTCGAAATCTTCCTGGGTGAGCGGCTTATTCTCGATGACCGGAATAATCATGAGGCCGGTAGGTCCCATCTGGATTGTAAAGCCCTGTTTTGCTGCACTTTCATTGACCTGCCCGATTATCTCCTCCTTTTCCTTATCGAGTTTCCCAAGGGCTTCCTGGCGTTTTGTGGCGTAGTCTTCACTCTCGAACGCCCGTGGCAGTGCTCTCCTCACTTCACCGATAAAGGAAGCCATATCGGTCTTTAACCGGTTGCCTATACCCGGTGGAAGCCGGATAGCATTTGGCTCGTACGGGTTGTCGAAGTTGTTTACATAGATCCAGTCGTCTTCTTGTGGTTTGGTCTTTGCCAGTTTATCGAGGAAGTTCTTTACTGCAGTCCTCCTCCCTGTGCCGGGCATCCCGGCGACATAGATATTGAATCCCCTTTCCTGGATCTCAAGACCGAACCGGAGCGCCTTCTGTGCCCGGTCCTGTCCGATAATCTCTTCTGTGGGTTTCATGGTCGCTGTCGTAGAACACTCAACCTGGTCGGGCTTGTACACTGCCCGGTAATCCTTAATCGGTAATGGTTTGATCATATCTGGTTCTCCTCGTAATTTTTTTTATAACTCCCGTCAGGAGAAAAATCGTGTTTTCTCAGCATAGTAGTCATCTGTCGGGCCGTGCCGGCTTATACTATCCAGCAGGATCATAGCCGGAGCCTCGTAATGACTCCCTGTTTTTGCTCATAATTCCTGACAGCCCCCGAAGATGCGGCGAGAATACGGCGTATGGTGTTATAGACACTCGGTGTTTTTTCCGGGTCAAGATCTTCAAGGAGCCCTGCTAAGATCCCGACAAGCGGGATCTGGTCTGCTTCTTCCATTGCATCGAGGGCGCCGAATACTCTCATCATCGTTACCGTGCTGTGTTCATTGATGGGTGCTAATGTATGCAAGGTCTTTTGCAGGAATGTTCGCCCTTTGGCAGTCTGGAGGGATTTCTTCCGGTTCAGAGCAAATCTGCCGTAGAGTGCCCGCTGGTCATTGGCCTGCTCGATCCTGAAAGCGCCGGATCGCTCGACCCGGGCGATGAGATCCAGGAGCTCCGGGCTGCTGTTCCCGGCAATCACCGAAAGGAAATTTTCCCAGCTGACGGGATTTTTCTCCGATTCCTGTTCAAAGGATGCCAGCATGTCGAACCTGTCGCCAGCTGAACTATCCATATAAAGGCTGAATGCAACCAGTTTATCGGTAGAGCAGGAAGATCTGTCGAACTGGTCCTTGATCAGCTGGTGGATGTCCGGGGTCCCAAGCCGCAAAAGTACTGCAAGAGCGGTGTTTTTTACCTCTCTCTCTTTTATCGCATGTGCTTTTCCCCTGAACGTATCCTGCGGGGTATCGGACACATTCCCGGCAGTGCAGATACTAATCAGGCCGTCTTTATACCGGGCTGCAATTGACTGGAATATTTTTTCGCGGACATCATAGAGTGCCTGGTAGTGATGGGTATATTTTTTCGCGGGTGCAGATTCAAATATAGTTAAAAACTGCCCGCCTGCCCTCATCATGAAGTCGCGGTCTGAGAGAAACCGGAAATAGAGATCGATACATTCCGGGTCCGGGCGGGCATCCGGATTTTCCAGCATCTTCATTTTTTCCCGGTCCATGAGTGTCATGAACGCGATGTACCGGTTGGTAAGGTCATGATCCCGCTCTGCCTGGAGATAGAGTTCGGCCCGGGATGTATCATACCTGACATTTCCGTAGAACGAATATTCCCGGTTTATCGACAGGAATGCTGGTCGTTCAGGTGATGCAAGGTCGAGAGTCTCTTCCTCTTTATCAACCCGGTGAAGTACCTCAATGATATCATTTCCCGATGAGGATACCAAAGCAATCCGGACCGGGAAGATCCAGCGTTTTTTCGGATCGTCTCCGGACTGCCTTAAGTGCAGGGACATTATATGGTGGTCACTGTTGTAGGATGCCTGCACCGAGAGCGTGGGAAAACCGGTCTGTTTGAGCCATCCCTCTGCCATGGGGGTGAAATTCTGTCCGGATGTCTCTTCCATTGCCTTTATCCACTGGTCACGGGTCGCGTTCCCGTGGCGATACCTGCGGTGGTACAGGTCCAGCCCTTTCACGAATGCCTCCTTTCCCATGAATGTCTCGATCATCCTTACAAATTCAGGGGCTTTCATGTAGGTGATATCCGTGATCAGCTCGTTGGGATCATTGAACCCGTCGGGTTCTATGGGGAGGGATGCGGCCCCGCTGTCGAGTTCGAGGGTCCCGCTGGCCGGCGCTAATAACGAGAGAACGGTCTGCAGACGTGCATAGTCTTCCCCGAAATGAAAGGCATGGTACTGGTTCTCGACATGAACCGTGACTGCTTCATTGAGCCAGATCTCAAACGGTGACCAGCCGGTCACTTCCGAGCCGTTGAGATTATGGTAAAATTCATGGGCCTTTACCCTGGTCAGGTATTCATACGCTGGGTCGGTCATGGTGGGGTACGGCATGATACGGTTTGCAGAAATCGTTGTATTCCCTACATTTTCCATACCGCCGAAATCCGAGTTCTGCATGCCGATCTCCCGGTAGGTTGTCCCCGTGTAGGCGTAGCCCGGGACAATCTGCCTGACGAGAGTGTTAAGTTCTGCGCGGATGGCAGGTAATTGCGGGGAGTTCGGGTTGGTTTTTTTTATCAGGTTCAGCCCGGTTATCAGCTGGTAGAGCCGTCTCCGGACCTCCGGTTTGCCATACCGGTCAGGGCCGGTAAAGAGATGTACCCAGAGAACGGCGTCGTGGAGAATGTCCAGGGCACGCTCCGCCATCCCGGGATTTGACGCCGGGGGAACCAGCAGCTCGAGCGAGCATCTCCGCCCGTTCGCGTACTCGCACTCCTTGCTGAAGGTTGCATACGTCCCGCACCCGAGAAAGAACAGGTACGGTGCCATTGGTGTGATCACATTTTCATAGGCGATTTTCACTCTGCCGTCCCCGGCAGGCTGCCGGGGTGCTGCCACATTCCCGTTTGTGATCAGGTTGGTATACCGTGTATCGGCTATGATCGTGGTGGTGTAGGTGCACTTTGCTGTCATATCATCGATACAAGGGACCAGCCGTTGGAACCCCCACTGCTGGCACTGGGTGATCTGCTGGGGAGGTGCTCCCATAGGAGTCTCATCGTAATAGAGACCTTCAAGAACATTTTTCGTGGGGCGGCAGATGGTCTCAGTATGCACGGTGAACCGCGTCAACGGGGAAACCGGTGTGCCAAACCGGATCACCAGCAGGCTTTTTTGCGGATCGTAATCGTATGAACAGTCATGGCCGGGACAACTCACGGCAAGAATTTCAAGATTTTTTGCATTCAGTGAAAACCCGGAAAGCAGATGTTCGAGTGATTCAGCATGTATATCGGATGTGACTTTTGTATGGTCATCGAAGACATCAAAGATGAGATCCATATGGATGACGCGGACAGGAATCTTCCCAAAGTCATCCTTGTAATACCGGAACAGGCGATCGGTCATAGTCAGCTGTCCTTAACCCCTATCGGAATCTGCTCTCTTCCGAGGTATTTATGCGTATGCTCAGGTTTCAAAAAATGTAACAAAGGACTTTCGTGCAGAATGGTACGTCCATACCTTTCTACCCTCCATGGTTCTTGCTGCCTCTTGCATCCAATTCGTGTGCACCGGGCAGCACCCGGCATTGATCATTCTTTCTGCAGCTGAGAGTACAGAGGGAAATTCTCAATTACGATCCCATACAATACAGACGCATGGATGACGCTGCTGCGACCCGTGATCGTAAAGGACTGACCGAACCGGAAGCACGTGAACAGTTCAGAAAGTTCGGTATGAACCGAATAACGTCGCGGCATGAGGTCACGTTCCTCGGTATCGCAAAAGAAGAGATCACCGAACCCATGATCCTGCTGCTCCTTGCTGTCGGGGTATTTTATACAATCCTGGGAAACCTGAACGACGCTCTCACGCTCTACGCCATCATAGCGACTCTCGTCCTCGTAGAGATCGCGAATGAATACCGGGCAAAAAAAGCCATCTCATCGCTTGCACAGCTTGCCGAACCAAAAACAAGGGTCGTGCGCGACGGTACGATGAAGGAAGTGGCTACCGAGATGGTAGTTCCGGGAGATCTCCTGGTTTTTGTTGCCGGGACCCGGGTAGCAGCAGACGGGAGAGTTGTATCCGCTGTCAGCCTCGAGGTTGACGAATCTTCACTGACGGGTGAATCGTTCCCCCGTGAAAAAGCGCCGGGCGATGACGTATTTGCAGGCACCCTCGTCATCGGCGGTGAGGGGATGATGGAAGCCGCATTTACCGGCGGAGCGACCCGCATCGGGAAACTCGCTGCACAGGCACAGGAGATCCGGCAGCCAAAGACCCCGCTCCAGCTTGCCATGAAGGCGCTGGTAAAAACGCTGGTCTTTGTTGCCCTGTTCTTCTCGATCAGCATTCCCCTCATCGGGTTTTTGCAGGGACAGCCGCTCCGTGATATGTTCCTTACCGCCCTTGCGCTTGCGTTTGCCACCATACCGGAAGAACTACCGATCATCATCACGATGAACCTGGGCCTGGGCGCCTATATGCTCTCGAAAGAGAACTTTCTTGTCAAGAAATTAAAAGCTGCTGAGACGCTGGGAAATGCTACCGTGATTGTCACTGATAAGACCGGCACGCTGACCGAGAGCGCCATGCGAGTGGCTGCGGTCTTTCCCGAACGTGATACCGCCCGGATCCTGCGTTCTGCCCGTTCCGCA
>JBGOZZ010000010.1:0-12480 GCA_041480465.1 Methanoregula sp.
CCTCTGGGGAAAAACGGGAGAGAAGGTCGGGATGGTTTTCGATAATTGAACGATATATCCTTTCACTCTCAAACAACGCACGGTCTGCCCGGATTTTTCCGACCCCCTCGCCTATAAATTCGGCAAGTTGGGGAATATCCTGAACAATACCTCCCCCTTTCTGCACGTAATAGTCTGCACCATTATTTAACGCATCAATGGCAACCTGGGCACGATGTTTACCTGTGACGATAATAAAAAGTGAAGAAAAACCCCGCCCCCGGACCTCCTTGAGTAAATCGATACCATCCATATCGGGAAGGCCATAATCGGATATTATAGCATCAAACTCCATTGAATTCAAATGTTCCAATGCATCTTTTCCATTTGTACATGTTTTTACCGAAAATCCGGGTTCACGTTCAAAAAATTTTTTAATAACTTCTAACAGCAGGGGCTCATCATCCACGCATAAAATTGAAATTAACCCAGGATCGGTCAAAGTATTTTACCACTCCTCGTGTTACACACAAGATATTGTTTACTATTGTTACTTTATAACATTCGATTTCTTATATTTTAGCCCTTTTTTTTCTCATAATCAAATGAAAAAGAATTTCGTTTATTTTTTCATTCAATCAGAATAAATAGGCTTTTTTTCAAAAGAATACTTCAAATAAACAAATCCTGAATTTTTATCACGTCAGTGCTATCTTTTGCGTTTGCGTACAAATCAAGTGGTTCCTGGTTCACTTCCAAAAAACGAACTCCCCAGGTGACTTTCGAGAGAACAGCTGATGCCCGCTCCTTATCACCTAAGATAAATAATGCGGCAGCAAGAGCCTCAATGGATGATAGTACGCAGGGTTTGCCGAAATTGACTGGATTTGCAGCTACCAAAAAGGGGAGCGCCCGTCGGATTCGCCAGGATCTCACTTTTCCGGTATCTAACACCACCCAAGAGCAATCCAGTACCGTGATAGAGCGGACATTCTTATCAGCCGGTGAAAGTGCCTGTTCGGCAGTCGGATCCAGAAGCAATGTATTTCGCGGAATTTGTGAAATCTTATTAAAAATTTTTAAAAAACCAGCTTTTTCAAGTTTTTTGACCGTGCACTTTCGTGGGTCACAGCTGTTATCCCTATAGGCAAACAGCGGCATCATTGATCATCTGTGCGTGCACACAATGTATCAATGTATGTACTGTGCAGTCCCTGCATTCTTGACCCTGCTCTTCGTGCAGATGGAATTACGAAACCCTCGGATCTTGTTCTTTTCAAACGCTGTATAGGACGGTGTAACAAATTCGGGATTGAAATAGTATCGCTGCCGTGCCCGGAGACCCTGTATCTGGGTGTCAAACGCACTCCTGGGACATTTCTCGAACGGCTGAATTTTCCCGAATTTATCAATCTGATCGATGATCTGGCAGGAAAGGTACAGAAAATCATTAGGATGCGTGGTCTCCCGGTCTGTATCATCGGGGTCAACTCATCACCGACATGTGGTGTGACCAGTACGTATTATGGCAGGAACGGAAACGAACCCCCAAAAAAGGCAGGCCGAGGCGTCTTTCTCAAGAAATTTCCTCATATTCTGGCTATGGATGTTGCGACATTTTCTCAATATTTCGTTTATCTGGCTGCACCGCTTTTTTCTGAAGCCGAACGTAGTTATAATCTGTCAATTGCCGGATTGTTGAGAAAAAACTTTTTTGATGTATTCCTGCCACAGGAAAACGGCGATAATTCAGAAACAAGAACCAAAGAAGAACAGGGCCGGATCTTTACAGATAATTTAAAAGCTCTAAAAAATGCTGATATACTTGTCGCTATTATCGATGGTGCAGATGCAGATTCAGGAACTTCCTGGGAGATGGGGTACGTTTCTGCACTTGGGAAAAAGGTAATTGCTTTACGGACAGATTTCCGCAGATCCGGAAGTCACGAAAAAGTAAATCTGATGCTTGAAGAATCGGCAACTGTGGTGACAAGTACAGACCAACTCCTCGAGGCAATCAAATCACCCCTGATGATGAAATCTGATTCATAACCGTTTTTTTCACTTAAAAAAAGCCAAATATCTTTCCGTTTTTGGTGATGCTAAAAAGAATTTCTAATAAAATGACTTGAATGGAATAAACTATAAGCGAATATTTACGAAATAGTACCTGATTGTGATGGCAAAGAAACGCGACGATCGGGTAAAAGAAAAAAAATTAAAAGGGGATCGGGAATGTAATCTTGATGGTGATTATCTATCCCCGTTCCGATCGTTTCGGGATTTCACTTTCGAAAATATTAAGGCTGCAATCGGCCATAGCCGTTATGTTCAGATTTTGATATTTTTAATTTGCACCGGGTTTTTCCTGCGTTTTTACAACCTGGGTTTTAACTCTCTCTGGCTTGACGAAGCAGCGACGCTTAATTTTGCCAAGTTATCATTCATTGATATCTGGAATCTCACTGCTGGTGGAGAATATAACCCCCCGTTATTCCATTGGGTAGAGCATTTCATGCTCTTTTTTGGTACTAATGAAATTATCTTGAGATTTATTCCGGCACTCCTTGGAATTTTGACAATCCCGATCTTTTATTTGATTGGGAAGGAAACCTTGGACAGAAATGCAGGCATTCTTGCGGCTGCACTTCTTGCATTTTCACCATTTCATCTTTTTTATTCACAAGAGGCACGAGCATATTCAATGGTGCTGTTTTTTGTGTCTCTTGCCCTGTTATTTTATCTGATGGCATTTCGTACAAATGCCAAAAAATTCTGGGCATTATTTGGTATTTTTTCTGCATTAGCATTTTGGACCCATTTTTATTCCGCCATTATCATAGGGACAATAATTTTGTTTACCCTATTGATCGTTGCAAAAAAATCAAGGGGAAATGTTTCAGATTTAAAGCCCATACTCATTTCGCTGATTGCTTTTGTCTGCCTGTGCCTCCCTTTATTAATAGTTACGGTCCAGCTCTTTTTTGTCAGAACAAGCTCCTCTCCGACTTATGGTATTCAAGGGATTAGCATTATTACTGAGTCAATACAGCAATTTTTTGGATATAATGTATATTCTGCCATCTTATTTTCGATTTTGTTGATACTAGGTTTGATTCAAATTTTCAAATCAGATAAGACAAAATTTTATCTTTTTCTTGCTATAATTATATTGACATTTTTAGCAAGCTGGGGATTATCCTATAAAATGCCCATGATACCACGCTATCTCATATTCATGCTGCCGATAATGTATTGTGTTGTTGCGGCCGCATACCGGCCAATATATAAACTTTTCAATAATCGTTCGGTAATTTACCTCTTTATTGCAGCAATAATTCTCATTGCCACGCCATTTATGATTACGTATTATTCCAGTTTTTCAAAGGAGGATTGGAGAGGTTTTTCCAAGAGCATTGAAAGTATGACAAAAGATGGAGATATTGTTGTATTTGCCCCGGGTTATATGTCCCAACCGTTTGATTATTATTATTCGAATAAAACAGATAAAACAATTGAATTTGGCGCATATACAAAAAACGATCTGGAGCTAATATCGTCAGGAAGAGGCAATTCAAGTGTATTTATTATCGTGACTCCAGGTGACTTACATGCGGCAGATCCAAGTGGTGGATCTGAACAGTATCTAGAAAAAAATGCTACCTTTGCCGGACAATACTCAGGCATCTACCTTTTCGTTATACAGTGATGGATTTTTATGTATGACCTTACTGTCCTTATAGAAAAGGTCAATTACGATGTTGAGATCGGGAATATAGTAAGCACTATTGAATCTGAATTAAAAAAAAATAACCTCACTGGAGAAATAATTATATCTTTTAATGCGTTACCTGACAAAACGGTTGATATCCCGATAGCATTAAAAAATTTAAAAAATCTTACTCTCCTTTTTCCTGGTGATAACAAAAAATATAATAATCTGTTATTCTACGGATTGCATTATGCAAAATCTGAAAATCTGATATTTTTTAATGAGCCATATTCTCTTTCTCCAACGATAATAATTACATTATATGTTGAATTACAATCGGGAAAAGATCTTGTAATTGGAAACAGAAATTGGCGGGAGACAAAAAAAGATTTCCGTATAAAGAAACATGAAAATGGCACATTAATTGAAAGTACTCTCGTAAGGCTATTATTTCCCAAAATCTGCGATCCGACGAGTGATATATTTGCATTCAAAAAAGCGGTCGTTAGTATGGGATTGATAAATAATTCAAAAAAAAATCCTCTCCTTGAGATATTGGGAAAGGGGAACTGGAAAACAGAGAAAGAAATTTCGTTGGATCCATATGTAAAAGGAATGCCCTTAACTATATCACAGTCTTTTTCGATTATTCAGTATTTGCGTCAGGTCGTATCGATTTTCTGTTTTTCCGTTAAGCATCGGGACCGAGAGGGATGGAAAGAGATCAGAAATATTATTAAATTTGGAATTGTTGGAATATCGGGAATTATAGTCAATACGGGTGTTTTATATATTTTAAGCGAATATTTCGGTATTTTTTATTTAATTTCAAGTCTTGTTGCAATTGAATTATCAATAATCAACAATTTTATCTGGAACGACTTTTGGACATTTGGACATGAAAAAGACCAGAAAATTTCAATGGTGACAACTCGCTTTCTCTCATATCATATTGTATCGATTGGGGGAATTGTAATAAATGTGGGCGTCCTTGTTTTTCTGACAGAAGTATTGGGAATTTATTATCTAATTTCAAATTTATTGGGAATTTTTATAGCATTCAGCTGGAATTTCTTAGTGAACAGAATGACCACATGGAGAATACAACCCTCCGTATAACTTTCAAAAACAGGATTGAATAAAAAATAATTAAAATAGGGATTAGCATATTCAATGTCGTAACCGGGGATATTTCAACAATGAATCCAGAGGGGGATGCTCTTGCGTGGCTTGGAAATGCCTATCTCGGCACAGAGCGCACTGGCTTTATCTTCTTACCTCACGTTAATTCGGAACCTGAGAAATAGCGATTCTCATTTTCTTGCGTAAAGAAGGATTGAAACGCCAAACCCCCATCGCTCAAATATTCGATCCAATTTTTTCCCGATTTCCAGTAACCGGTTGTTGTTCGTGAGCGCGAAAAGTGGGGAAACAAAAAAGAGTGATCTCGTTTTACATTCTGAAAAACCGGAAAAATTGTTACGAAGACCGGATTCTGAAAAAAATCTCAGGTGCGTTTCACCATAATTCCTGCCTCTGCCAAACACATCCCAAAGAAATTCATAGACCCCCCAGACAGATCTGTCATTCGGAGTAGTGATGACAACAGCACCATCTCGCTTCAGGATTCTGTCTATTTCGTTAACAATTTGGTCTGGACTCCTAAGGTGTTCTATGATTTCCGCACAGATGATCTTATCTGCTCTGGATGATTTGACAGGAAGGCACTGCACATCTGCGATAATAAATTCAGTATTGGGAAGGGATCTTTCCCGTGCGAATCGAACTGCATTCAGATTTACATCTATTCCGATTGCTAGGGAATACCCATGTCTGGCGATCTCTTTCAGCTGGACGCCGCTCCCGCACCCGATATCAATGATCACGTCGTTGATCTCCACCGTCAGTGCATCCTTTATAGCCTCAGTTTTCCTTCTCTGGAAGTATCGCTGTACCAGCATATTGGAATTAAAAGATTTCTCATCGATATCTCCCTTGATCGTATTATAAAATGCGAAAAGGTTTTCATTTTTTAAGGATTTTACAAAAAGTTCCTTCATGCCGATAAGATCGACTCCCACTTCAACGAATCTGGTGATCAGGGCAAATGAAGTCGCAATTGTTGCGCTGATCCCCATGGCAGTAAATACGAGAACAATACCGGCTTCCTGAATTCCCCAACCCGCAGGAGTAAGCGGCATGAGGGAGAACAGGGTAAGTAATGGATTTAATAAAAGCGCATCAAGCGGCTTGAGAAAAATCTGGTGCATTGAAAGTACAATCAGATACCATTGAAGTCCTCTTAGAATCCAGCCTGCCATGGTAATCGATAAAATAAACCCTGCATATTTCTGGATTGAATGGCTTTGTTCTCCAAAAAGCAGGATCTTTTTTAAGAATTCCCGCTTTTGAAGGAGATTCCTGATCCGTTCCCCGGGATACATAACGATAAAATACCCGATTATTACACCCAGGATAAGAATGAACGTTATTATGGCTGTATAACTGAGGGGTTCAGCAAATACGTAAGAATAGATAAAAAATGCACCAAGGATGGCAACTATCATTTTAAATGCGAGATCATAGAGATATGTGCTTGTAATGGTGCTAATTCCTTTCTCCAGGGGGACATCACGTTTATTTAGTGCAAGTGCAACGTAGAGGTATCCGCTTCGTGCAGGTGTAAAATCAGATAGAAGCATCCCAGCCATATGTGAGAAAAAAACCAGCCTGAATCGTATGTTCTCTCCAAGAGCAAAGAGTATTTTCTTTATGCGGTATGCCATGAGCAGGTTATTTAAAAAATAACACAAACCTGCGAGAAGAATGAACCGGATATCAAGGTTTGTCAGGAGTGAAAGTGTTAGCTGATAATCAATAGTATTGACAAGAAGTAACAATATAGCAATAGCGATTGCAATCTGAATAATACTGATTATATAACTTCGTTTCATCAGATCGCTATCCTTCGCTAAGTACCTTTATTTTCCTGGCATTCAATTCCGTAGGAATATTTTCCATGCCCGGATAATATTGTCACTCTTTTGCTCGATGAGATTATAATGGAGTATTGAACCGCACTGGATAAGAAAATCGTAGATAATCCTTCCTTTCAGCTTACTTTGTCCGAACTCCCTGTCTTTAAAAATAATGGGAATTTCCTGAACCCGTGTCCAGTGAGCTTTCCCAAGAATTTCAAAACCCATACGAAAGCCACGGGGAGAAAGAACAGTATCTTTTAAAATACAACTGTTTATCGCGAAAAATCCACTCCCCGAATCTTTAATATGAGGGATCAGGAACCGACTGAGGAGCGCTGCACCCGATGATAGTATTCTTCTTATCACTGGCCAGTTAATTACTTCCCCCCCTTTAATATAGCGGCTGCCGATAACCATATCGAACCCGTCATTTTTAAGAAGACTGTAAAAAACCGGGATCTTTTCAGGTGGATGCGAAAAATCACAATCAAGGCACTGAACCAGATCTGATTTAGCGTGGTTTATCCCATCATAGAGAGATGGGGAAAGCCCCGGATTACGGGTACGGATGAGAAGGTGGAGAAAGGGATAATCATCCATCAGTCTTTTCACAATAGTGAGGGTATTGTCACCTGAGCTGTCGTCAACGACAAGAATTTCTTCAGTAATATTATGCGCTCTGCAAATTGCATCAACTGCAAGAATCATTTTTTCGATATTTTCTTCCTCGTTAAATGTTGGTATTATCACAGTCAGATCAAAGTGCATTCAAATCTCCCAGATTATTAAAATCATTATCAAAGAGATTCCAATGAGCTACATTTATGGATATCATGTGTCCTTAATCAGATATTGCCGTATTTTGTATAAATAAGGTGGACATTTCCGCTCAGAAGTTCAGAAGAAATCAATTACTTTTTATAAAGAATATTTTTTAGAAAGTTTATTTAATGAATCTCTTCAAGGCATATTTCATGATTATTAATCATATAAGAGAAACGATAAAAAATTTCTCTCCAAATAATCTTGTATATTTTTTGTTTCCAATAATTCTAATAATAATCCTCTATGCATCGTTTTTTCCGTTCAACCAGGTCTATATTGGTAACTGGCATGATATATATGCCAATTCAATGTATTTTTCGCTTTTAAACGAAAATTATTTCACAACCTGGAACAATCTGTGGGCCGGAGGATTTCCCCTAATTGCAAGTCCTAATAGTGATAAATATTATTTGTTCTCCTTTCCTTTTTATCTGATTTTCAAAGACCTTTCTATTGTAAATATTATTATCCTTTTGCACGTCCTGATTGCCTATTTTGCCTTTTTTAAATTAGGCAGTCTCATCACAAAGAATTATAATTTAATAATGATTTTCTCTTTATTTTTTGCATTTTCAGGCGTAATTTTTGGGAGGTTCGAAACCGGGCATCACCTCCTTCTCTACGGGATTGCCTGGATCCCGCTGCTCTATTATTTTTTCTTGAAAATTGTTGTTTTTGACAAAGCCACGATAATAAACGCATCTCTCCTCTCGATTGTATCAGTCCTGATATATCTCACGGGAAATATCTATCATTTCGTTTTTGCCTATTTGATAATCTTCGTTTTCTGTCTATATTACATAATAAATAAACAACTCTCGAGAAAAATATTATATTACCTTGTACTTTCTGTCATTCTGACAACGCTGTTGTTCTCAATAAAATTTCTTCCTGACCTTGGAGTATCCGGTTCGATAATCAGACAGGATATAATTGATCCCCTTGAAGGGGGGGGAGCAATTGAAAACGATTTTGCCTCGTTTACCATCGGTACTGGTATTAGTCCAGATTTTTCCAGAGAAGAAACAACAGTTATGATTGGTACAATTCCGATTTTGCTTATGATTATCGGACTAATTTTCGGGAGAAAAGAAATTACCATCCCTTCATATTTTGCATTTCTTTTTTCCCTCATTTGGGCAAGTGGCGGTAAAACTATTGTTTCGTTTATTCACTTCCTGCCTTTTGTAAATAATTTCCGGGTGCCTGGACGTATTTTTGGGGCCATATTACCCATTGTTCTGCTCATTGCTCTGTATGGGGCTGTTATATTATATAAGAAAGTAAAAACCGGAGAGGTTTTTGAATTATCGCCAGAACAAAAGAGAAATATATTCCTCGGAGTAGCAGGAGTCATAGTTGTTAAATTGCTGGAATTACCCTATCAGCAACCCTTCACCATTGAAATGTTACTGCCAGTAATCCTTATCGGTGCCTTTATTGCGCTTATCTATTTTCAGTATGGATCGTTTAAAAATATCATCTGTTTTTTCATCTTCGCAATTATTGTTAATGCATTCCTTATCCTGAAAGTTAACGGCATTCCCGCTTATGACAATCTTATAAAACTACTTCTTGCCGGTATCCTTTTAGTTGTTTTTTTTATTTATGTAGGAAAAAGTGCAAGGAGAAGCATGAATTATCAAATTTTTTGCAGCATCCTTCTCGTTAGCTTTTTTTTAGTCCTCCTTGGAAACATAGGTTTTGTAACCACATTCAGCCCGCCTTTTGAAAAGAGCCCCGCTCTTGATATTATTCGGGAGATTAAAAAGCAACCGTCGGAAAACATTCAATTATGGGTGTTTGAAAACGGATGGGCATTCCAGCATATGGATTTTACCTATTGGGATATTATTAATCACATCCATCCAATGAATCTCTATCAGGCGTACTATCTCAAGACAATGCCTATGCTGAGCTATACAATAGGCAATGAGACCTATTTCAGCGCTGATTATATTATTGACACTGCATATCTCGAAAATGGAAACCAGAATCTCCCCGAGTACACCTTCAAAGTGAAAAATATCTCGGTCTATAAACCCGAACATGTATTACCCAATGTCTTTTTCATTCGTAACACTCAGGTTTATCCCTTAACAATTGAAAAATTTTCCCCAGATGAGGTTATTGCATCCGGGAAATTATCACATGGAGATGTCGTAATTTTAAAAGGCGCGTATTACCCGGGCTGGAAAGTAAACGACGCTGACGCTCAATCTGTAGGTAATATGATTGGAACGAAATTGTCATCCGGCACAGAAAAAATCAGGTTTAATTTCGATCCTCTGGATTACAAAATCGGGGCGTTTTTATCCGTTTGCGGAATTATCCTTATTATTGCACTCATAATAAAACGGAAAGAAATTGATGAGTATGTTGTAAAATTATCAGAACCGGTTATCAATCGCAAAAACAAGAAGAAAAGGAAAGAATAATTTTGTTGGATTTTTTCTTATTTTGTATAAAATCTCTTATTTCCAGACATCCTATAATTCCATATGTCCAATCTCACCGTCGCTGTCCTCGCCCCCCAGGACTATGCCAAAGATCTGGGAAAGAAAGGAACAACCAGCGATATCACATTTTATAATATGAAAAAAGGTGATGCAACAGTCACCCTCATTGAGCCCACGAGGTATCCGGAAAAATTATCTTCGCTTTTTTATGCGATATCCCTTGCAGACCGCATAGTTCTGGTCGTTGACGAGATCAATGCCGCATTCGGAGAATCTGTTCTCATGCTCCAGTGTGCCGGGAAATCAACGGGGTATCTTATCCTCAAGAACTATATTGCCATTGACCAGATCGCTCCACTTATCAAAGGAACCGTCATTGAACATTACGAGGTCATGGAGGAAGACATTGTCGGCCTGCGGGAAAAAATCCTTGATATTGCAGTCAAGCTCACTGCTCATCATAAGGCCAAGACCTCAGGGGGCAATGGTGCGGTACCCATAGACCACCACTTCAACGTAAAAGGTGTTGGCATCGTTGTTCTTGGAAGTGTGGCTCAGGGTGTCATCAAAAAGCACGATACACTGAAAGTCCTTCCTACGGAAAAAACAGTCCAAATCCGGTCTATCCAGAAACACGATGACGATGCGGAGTATGCAGAAACGGGAGACAGGGTGGGCCTTGCCCTGAAAAACCTTGACGCGGAGGAACTGGATCGCGGGTATGTTCTGACAAATGATCCAACAATAAAATTTTCGACAACAATTTCAGGCAAAGCGCAGCTTGTGAAATTCTGGCCATCTCCGTTAAAAGAAGGAATGGTAATTTATGCCGGTCACTGGATGCAGTTTCTGCCAGCCCGCCTGGAGAAAGTATCTTTTGACAATGACTGGAGAATGCCGGACATCACCCTCTCTCTTGAAAAAGCGCTCGTTTATCCCCATAATGCACGTATTGTCCTCCATTATCTCGAAGGTGGAAAACTCCGTGTAGTAGGATCGCTCGCTCTTATCTGATTCCCTGTTTCTTTTTCCTTGATTTCCTACGTCTCCTTGGCAATCACTTATCTTTGTGAACGATCATCACTACTCTGAGATACAATGCTGGAGACTATCATTGGATGGATTGTGCTGGGCGTCATAGCCCTTGTAATCGTTGGACTGATAATCTGGGCTATTGGCATCTACAATCGTTTCTATAGCCTGAAAAATTCCTCTGAAGCCACTCTGGGTCAAATCCGCGTCGCCATGAAAAAACGGCTGGACATGATTGAACAGCTTCTTGGTGCGGTCAAGAGTTATGCGAAGTTCGAGAAAGAAACCTTCGAACGCGTTACCGCAATGCGGGCAAGTGTTGCAACTGCCGGACCTGGTGATCTGAACAAGGTGGAAGCCGAGTCCCGTTCAATCTTCGGGCGCCTGTTAGCGGTTGCAGAGAACTATCCTGATCTGAAGACCAATACGACAGTTACAAGTCTCATGGATTCTGTGAAAGGAATTGAAGAAGAGATCGCCCGGCAACGTTATACCTACAACAATATCTCGCAGGAGTTCAACACGATGATGGATACTATTCCCTCAAAATTTATCGGTCGAATCGTCGGGTTGATCAAGCTCGAGTACCTGCAATTTGAAGAAGCGATTAAGACACCACCGAAGATTGAGTTCTAATGGGTAATCGCCGTGAGTGAGACAAAGCAGCTGGCGGTATTAGTCATCGCGAGTCTGGTCTTTGGGATAATCGGGCTCGTCCTCGTATCCGTAGTACCGTCATTATTCGAGGGCAACCTTGTGGTTGACTCGTATGATGCGGTCTTGTCCGAAAATGGAACGCTTGCCGAAAGATACACGTATGATGTCAGGACGTCGGGCGAGTACCGTATGCTTTTTCGTTCATGGCAGGCTCCTCTAACCTATAGTACCGGTTCCAGTCCATCTGTGGAGTTCGTATCAGCAACCCCCCCTTCCGGAACTATCGGTTACGCGAAGGATGAAGGGGGGAATGTAAATGTCATCGGGGTCCCGGGAGATAGTTCTATAAAGGCAACCATTGGAAATCTTGCAGAAACCAATGAAGTCGGAATATTCAAACCTGATTATTTCAACCAGGGAGAATATTCCGCTGCCTACACGTACATACTTCATCCCCCCATTGAATACGATTCAACTGCCTCGCATCTGAACCTGAAATTCGCAGGATCTGGTCACGTTCCCTACCGGAACGTCAGAATCACCCTGCCAGCGAATAAAGTAGAGGAGGTTTTTGTATATCCCCCGATGTTGAATACAGCTAAGATTGGTGATGCTTACGTTATCACCGGAAGTATTGAAGCCAATGAAAATCTGGCTGTTGAACTTCTGACCTCTGCAGACGGACTCCTTCAGGTTCCAGGATTCAGGACAGAAGTAGCCGATATCAAAGGAAAAACATCTTCAGCGAGTTTCTGGTATAATCTCCCGTATTTTGTTGCAAACCTGCTGAACATTCTTGCCAAGATTGCCGTAATCCTGGTTCCGGTTTTATTAG
>JBGOZZ010000011.1:0-12194 GCA_041480465.1 Methanoregula sp.
GTCGCACAGATGCTGAACCGGACGCTGGAAAAGGCAGCGGCGGCAAAGGAACTGAAACACCGCGCTGACGTGATGATCCAGTACAATCCAATGGCGATTGCCATACTGGGAAGGGACAGGAGAAGGATACATATCAACAAGGCTTATGAAACGGTCTGGCGCGGCAGCCGCGGAGAACTGTTAAAAAAGAGCCTCAGGGATTTCGATATCACTGTCCTTTCCGGAGAAGAGGTTTATGCCTGCTTTCAGACAAAGAAGCTGGCGATCTCTGAATGTCTTGTCAGGTTCCCTGATGGCATGAAGAAATACCTGACGCTCAACGCCATCCCTATACTTGATAAAAAGGGGGATGTGGACGGGGCCTTCTATGTCTGGATAGATTATACCGAGCTCCACGATAAAATGGAGGCGGTAAAAAAGATAGAACAGCGGGTGGACCGGATCATCCAGGAAAACCCGTTTCCCCTTTTTACCATTGACCTGGATCTCAACGTGAAAATTTCCAACCAGGCATTCCTGAAACTCTCGGGGTATTCTTCTGAGAGGATATCATCCCTTTCAATGAAGAACTTCAAATACCTCAAAAACAAGGGCGAAACTGTCGAGGGAACAATAAAATCCAGGAAACGGAGCCAGGGTGAGTCGACCATCGAATTCCCCGGCGGCACCTGCATGCTTGAATGGTATTATATACCCCTGCTCGATGCCGACGGCGCTGTTGAAAGCCTGCTTGTCGTTTTGAACGATGTCACTGACCGGCGTAAGAAAGAAAAAGAAGTCAGGCAGCTGGTGGAGGAATCGCAGAAAAAAGCAGAAGCGCTTTCAGCGAGTGCGGCCGTGCTGGAAAATGGACTTGAACGGATCTCGAATGGCGACCTGACATTCCATGCCCCGATCCTGGAAGGAGATCCTTTGATCAAACTGAAAAAGGATTATAACGGTTCTGTAGATTCAATCAGGAAAGTTATCGAGGAGCTGGAAAAGTCGGTACACCAGATTGAAGTTACAACACAGGACACGAGCCGGGGCACAACGGAAATCTCCAAATCAACCGAACAGGTTGCAATCGGCACACAGCGATCTGCAGATGGTGCAAAAAAACAGCTTGACGAGATAGAGAAGGTTGGCAGGGAAGTCTCAGATCTCTCGGCATCCATTGAAGAGATCACCAGCACGTCGCAGGATCTTATGAGCCATGCCAGGAAAGCAGCAACGGAAGGGAGTAATGCATCCGAGCTGGGCAGGATCGCCACTGATAAGATGACCACGGTGGAGAAAATTGCCGCCGAGAGCGTGCGTGAGATCACCGCTCTCAACGAGCAGATGAAAGAGATATCCAGCATCGTGAAGATGATCGCTGACATCTCCAGCCAGACAAACCTCCTTGCACTCAACGCAGCGATAGAAGCTGCACGGGCCGGCGAACACGGGCGCGGATTTGCCGTGGTAGCAAGTGAAGTCCGCAATCTTGCCGGTGAGTCCAAGACCGCAACAAATGATATCGAGAATCTTATCAGTTCAATCCAGAACAACAGCGATAAAACGGCGGATGCAATTAAGAGTTCATATACCGAAATACAGGTGGGGATCGGGAGCGTAAACCAGACAATCGAAGCCTTAAACCGGATTATTGCTGAATCGAATGTGGTTGCACAGGGAGTAAACGAGATCACTAAAGCGACAGAAGACCAGGCAGAAGCAACGAAGCGTGTCGTTCATGGTATGGAACGATCCAGCGCCATCACCCGCGAAAACCAGGGAGTGATGGAGGATATGGCTGCTCTTGCCCAGGAAACCAGTGCGTCCACAGAAGAGATTGCCAGCGCATCTGCCGAGCTTGCTGAGCTGGCTAACCGGTTAAAGACGATGATGGAAAAATTCAGGCTGAGGTAAAGAATGGATTCAACGGTTGATATCGTAGAATTTGTCATGGGGAGTGAACGCTATGCTCTTGACATTCAGCTCGCGAGGGAGATAGTCGAGATGATCCCGATCACCCCGATCCCCCGGGCACCTCCTTATATCTCCGGGCTCATCAACCTTCGCGGAGAGATCACCAACATCATGAACCTCAATACCCTGCTCGGATTGCCCAACCAGGAAATACGGGACAACCAGAAGATTATCGTACTGGTGCCGGAGGCAGCAGCCGGCAGCAATGTCGGGATTATTGTAGATGACGTGCTGGGAGTCATGCAGGTTGCACGGGCCGATATTGAGCACCTCGGCGAAGGCCTCTCATCTGAAGTCTCCGGTTTTGTAAAAGGGATCATCAAGCAAAAAGGCGATGCGGCCGAACAAAAGAGCACGGGCCTGATCATCTGGATCGATATGCAGAAAATGTTAGAAGATGTGGCAAAGAAGTAACCCGCGGGGAAAACATATGGCAAAACTAACCTTATGCAGGAAAATGTACGGGGGAACGGACATGACGGAACGACCAGGGAGAAAAGCATTATTTACCGGGGCAGCTCCTCCCCTGCAACCAGCCGGTTCTTTAGAAGAGACAGAAGCGGTCAGAAGATATGAAGAGACCATAGCGGAACTCAAAAAACGCCTTGACGTAATGGTCAGCAATAATCCCTTCCCCATGCTGCTTACCACACCGACGTTTTCGATTATTGAAGCCAACGATGCGTATATACAGATGAGTGGCATCAGCGAAAACGATCTCCTGAAGACAAATCTTAAAAATTTCAGGATCGTCAGCCAGAAAGGAGAGGGCGCAAAGGTTGCACTCCAGGAGAACCGACGCTCGTTCGGGGAAGTAATCGTCGAATTGCCTTCCGGTACCCACATTCTCGAACAATACTGCATCCCGATAATGGATAATGACCAGATAGTCACCACCCTGCTCTTTGTGTATAATGACACCACGGCACAGAAGAAAAAGAGTGATGAGATCGAGCAGCTCCGCCACCGCTCGGAAACCATTGTCCAGCAGAACCCGATGCCAATCATCCTCGTGGACATGAATTTCCATATCAGGGTTGTGAACGAGGCATATACCCGCTTAAGCGGTATCGGGCGCGGCGAGCTGCTCAAGATGACCCTCCGCGATTTCAGGATCCTGGACCAGAGCGGGGAAGGATTAAAACAGGTGATCCAGGAGAAGAGGCGGACGGCGGGAGAAGTCCTTGTAGAGTTTCCAAACGGGGTAAAACGCCTGCAGCAGTATGGTATTCCTATCCAGGACAACAGCGGTAGCGTGACCAGCATCCTTGTCGTTTACAACGATATCACCGAGGACCGGCGGCAGATGGATGAGATCACCGAACTGCACCGCACTGCTGACACGATCGTCCAGCAGAACCCGATCCCCATGCTGATGACCGATCCTGGTTTTGTGGTCGTTGAGGCAAATGCAGCCTATGCGACGATGAGCGGCATTCCCCGTGACCGCGTTATCGGCATGAGCCTCCGGGAGGTAAAGATCCTCGAACAAAAAGGAGAAGGAGCACGGGTCGCAGTCGAGAAGAAACACCGTGCATTCGGTGAAGTTACTGTTGAACTTCCCAGCGGCACCCACATCCTTGAGCAGTATGTTATGCCTGTCCTGAACGCCAAAAATGAGATTGCCAACCTCCTGTTTGTCTACAACGAGGTGACCGAACAACGCAGGAGCCAGCAGGAACTGCAAAAGAAGATGGACGAGGTTGCTCTCCTCAAACTGCGGTCTGATATTATTGTCAGTCAGAATCCGATGCCTATCATGCTGATGAATACAGGGTTCAAAATCATCATGGTTAACGATGCCTACATTGCCCTGACCGGTCTAGCACGGGATCGGCTCATCGGCATGAGCGCGAAAGATTTCAAGATTCTGGAACAGCATGGTGAAGGGCTCAAAAAAGTACTCCAGGAACAAAAACGGAGTTTTGGCGAGATCAAAATTGAATTCCCGACCGGTGTCCGTATCCTCCACCAGTATGGCATCCCGATGGTTGATCCAAAAGGGAATCTCCAGACTATCGTGTGCGTGTATAATGATATTACGAAACAGAGGGATCAGGAAGCAAAGATCAACGGGATGATGGGAGAGGCACGGGCAAATGCCGAGCTCCTTACCGCGAGTGCTTCTGAACTCCAGACTGCACTGGCAAAGATCGCAGCAGGTGATCTTACCTACCGGTTGAGCGTGGATGAAGCTGATCCTCTGGTCAGGCTCAAAACGGATTATAACGTGGCCGCCGATTCGATCGGTGTCGTCTTATCCGACCTGACGCAGGCAATGTCCCGCCTTGATGTAACGATCAATGATACCATCAGGAGCACTGAAGAGATAGCCAAAGCAACCGAGCAGGTTGCAATATCGTCCCAGAAAGCGGCGGATAATTCCAAGCTGCAGCTGACAAATGTTGAGAAGATTTCAAAGGATATCTCAGATATCTCTGCATCGATCGAAGAGATTGCAGGCACGTCTCACGAGGTCATGACCCACGCTGAAAAGGCATCAAAGGAAGGTGCTCAGGCAGCTGAGATCGGGAAGCTTGCAACCACCAAGATGCAGAACGTGGAGAAGATCTCCAAGCAGAGCATGGATGATATCACCGCGCTGAACGAACAGATGCGTGCGATCTCAAAGATTGTGAACCTCATCACGGATATTGCCAACCAGACCAACCTTCTGGCACTCAACGCGGCGATAGAAGCTGCCAGGGCAGGCGAACACGGGCGCGGATTTGCCGTGGTCGCCGGCGAAGTCAAGAATCTTGCCGGTGAATCCAAGAAAGCCAGCAGCCAGATCGAGAGCCTCATCAAAGGCATCCAGGCGAAGAGTGAACAGACCGCAGGCTCGATGAAAACCTCATTTGCAGAGATCAAAACGGGCATCGAGAGTGTCAATAAGACCGTCGGGTCTCTCAACCTGATCATTGCAGAGGCAAATGTTGTGTCGCTGGGGGTGACCGAGATCACCAAGGCCACAGAAGACCAGGCACAGGCAACCACGACGCTTATGACCGGTATAGAATCTGTTTCCACCCTGACCAATGATAACCAGCAGCGGATGGAGGATATGGCGGCTCTCGCCCAGGAGACCAGCGCATCGACAGAGGAAATTGCCAGCGCATCGGCGGAGCTTGCGGAGATGGCCGGGCGCAGCCGGAAGATGATCGAGAAGTTCCACCTGAATTGATCGGCGGATTCTCTTTCTTTTTCCTCCTTCTTAACGACGCCCGCGGTCATTCTTTCATGAACAAGCCCATAAACGAGCAGGATAATCCGGAAAAGCCATGGACGATTTTGCAGTGCTGAAGCAGTTCATTGAACGGACACTTGGCATGCAGTGTTCGAATTACAAAGAGGACTATATCAGGCGCCGGATTCTCTCGCGGATGCGTTCGTCCGGAAATAAAACATATGAAGATTACCTCAGGTACTTACAGGCAACTCCCACCGAGCTGGAGAACCTGCGGAATGCACTTACCATCAATGTCACTGAATTCTTCCGGGATTATGAGGTATACGAGTTCATAAAAAAGGATATCCTGCCCGCGTTATTCAGGCAGAGAAAACGTCTGCGTATCTGGTGCGCCGGGTGTTCAACCGGTGAAGAACCCTACTCCCTTGCCATGATACTTTCCGAGCTTATGGCACAGGACCCCGGAATTTCTGCCCGTATCTTCGCTACCGATATCGACAGGATCGTACTAAAAAAAGCAAAGGAAGGCATCTATACCCGGAAGGCGATGGTTAAATTATCCGAAGCACAGGTCAACCGCCATTTCACCAGGCTGCCCGACGGGAATTTTCAGGTAAAACCCTACTTGAAAGCCCTGGTCCGTTTCCAGCCCCATGACCTGATGAGTGGTGTTGCAGTCTCCCGCTGGCTCGACCTTGTTATCTGCCGGAACGTCACGATCTATTTTACCGAGAAACAGAAGGATGAACTGGGAAAAATGTTCCATGGCGCACTGGTGTCCGGCGGTTTCTATATTATGGGAAAGACTGAATATCTCGGTCGGGCGGCAGACGCTCTGTTTGCACCGCACGATTCCCTCCAGAAAATCTTTAAGAGAAAAGATTAAAAAGGGGATATTACCGGGTTTTCCGGCTGTCCTCTTCCTTTGGACCCCGCTCGAATCCCTGAACAAGGTTCCGCAGCATCTCTTTTCGTGAGTCACGCAGTTTCATCTGGTTGTATACGGTGAAGAAATTAATCCCGACGATCACGATAACCAGAAACAGGCTCATCCAGAGCATCACTCCCTGCACGGAAAGGAAAGCAGCCCAGAGAAGTCCCGCAAACGAGATCAGGTAAAACATGATCCAGGTCCGGATTTCGGGGATCTCCATGTGGATCCATATTACTTGATCACCTGATAAAATATCCGGCAAAAATCGCTCCAGCAGAGTGGTTACAGGTCCTGTTTCCTGTAAATGCGAGGTTGGAAATCACACGGGACCATGGGGGATCCTGCTTTCGGGAGCAGGTTGTATTAGTACCTGAAAAAAGCAGGAGGTGAAGGCCGGGAACTGTGTTATTATCCGGATCTCTTTTTTTCTTTTTCTATATCGAGGATAATCTCGAGTTCGAGGGATTTGGCATAGGCTTCCTGGGCTTCTGTATTTCTTCCCAGTTCATCCAGGCATACTCCCTTGATATACCACGCTGTGGCATCATTTCCATTCAGGGCCAGTGCCCTGGTACAGGCAAATACTGCCTCTTCAAACCGTCCGAGATTGTAAAGCGCATGCCCCTTTTTGGACCACGCATCAGCAAAGTTCTGGTCGAGTACAATCGCACGCTCGCAGTCTCCAAGTGCCTCGGTGTTTCTCCCGGTCTCAATAAACACCGATGCCCGGAGATACCAGGCTTCGGGATTGTTGGGATCGAGTGACAGCGCCTTGTCATAATACGCCATTGCTACGCGGTAGTTTGTTCGGCTGGCATATGCACGCCCCTTCTTCAAAAGTCCCGCCACTTCAGGTATCGTCATGTACACCTCCACCCTGATTCCCGGCACACCCTTCTCATAGTTATCACACCTGGTACCGCTAACCGATAAGGTCGCCGAAAAGCTTTTTTAATGCCCCTTCTTCATACTCTGTCATTCTCATCCGGGCTGCCAGCAGATGCTGGGGAGATTCCCATACAAACCAGTCTTTCATCGACATATAAGAAAGAAAGTGGTCGGTCATCTGCACGCCAGCCTGGTAGAGATCATGGAAATAGTCAAGGGAAGGCGGAGCATTCCAGTCAGTTTTCTGCAGGTATTTTTCCATGATTTCAAGCATGGCGTCACCAAAGACCTTGGACTGGTACCATGAGGTTTGTGTCCAGCGGGTGGTAAGCATCTCTTTGACCTCGAGGTGATTGAACTTTTTCATCTGCGGGATGTTGACAACCGGCATCAGCTCATCTGCCGGGAGGGTCTTTGCCAGATACTGGTCACGTGCATAGAACATTGATTTATTCAGGACGAAATAACGGCGGGGTATGATATCTTCAGACTCCATCATATCGTCCATGTCCATCTTTCCCTCCTTCATGAGATAGTAGAGCTGGGTCTTTCTGATAGCGGGTATCTGGTGATAGACCCGGGCGTCGGTTATCGGGTTCCAGGGCAGCTCGTTGATATCGTCGTTAAATCTGGTATACAGGATATTGAGCATTTTGATGAGTTTATCGACGGGGAGTTTTTTCTCCTTCTTTGCCTCATCCTTAAGTGCATCAATATAGATCTGGCGTATCCCCCGGTATACTGAATCTTTCGTGAAGGAACAGACCAGGTACCGGGATTTTTTCGCCGCTGCCCCCTTGATGAGCAGGTGAACGCACTGCCGGGCGATGATAAAATCCTTTAAGAGACCAAGGTAGTGCGCCGGAAAAAGAATACTGTTTTTCTCGACGTTATAGGTATACACATCCACCAGCGTCCCGTGGGGGTCTGCCTCAGGGTTTCGCAGAAGGGAAATTTCCGTATCCAGCATTTGTTCTGCCTGACTGACAAGGAGTCGTACGGGTCTGGACAGGGGAATTTCAGTTTTCATATCAACTCACGGAAAACGATTTTTTCTGGTAACCAGTGGGATCATTCCTGTTCAATGTGCGGGATGTACCTTAATATATCTGATGAAAAGGTGGCGGTTCTGCCACCAGGATTACTGAAAACCGGCTGAACCGTGCCTTTATCCGGTACAGGGATGCAACATCTTCCCTCTCAACCCACCCGATCACAGGTCTGTATCTCCAAAAAATGAAGGGATCCCTGCGAAATTTTCTTTAGAAGACGACGAGTCTTTAGCACCAGAATTTATTCAATATATTTATCTGGTTGACATCGTAACAGGAAATGAGATGCATTATGGCTGACATGCTTACAGATCTGTTAATTTACATTGCCATCGGAATTATGACCTTTTCAATAGGTACGATTCTCGGGTACCAGATCCTCGTACTGTATTATAAGAAGCGGTTCATGGTAATAGGCAAGCAGTGTTACGATGCCGGATCAGTAATTCCAATCATCGATGAACTCGGCAGGGAGACATAACCTACGGAGAAATAGACAGATGGTTGATGTAGTAAGTTACACCCTGATCAGTATCACCTGCTTCTGCTTTGGACTGATAGTAAGTTTCCAGCTGGCACATATCCATTACTGTCGTAAACTCACCATTCTTATGAAGAGATCTATCGCGACAAAAACAATCGCCCCTGTTCTTGTCGAGTACGAAGCAGGCATTTCCGGGAAATAATTTTTTTTTGGCTCTGGAGAGGCCATTGGTTTTTTTCCATAAATTTCAAATCATCCTCAATCCGGGAGAGCAGTGTCTGTCCCATCCGTGCGTTTGCGATGAGGCGTATTATCTTTTCAGGGAGTAATGATTAACAGGGATGACACAGGTGCGGGGCTGCAGGAATCGGATACCAGAAAGCGGGAGCGTCTTCAATAAAATGCTGGTTTCCCACAAAATTCATAGAATTTATGAGGTCCCTCCACATCAGGGCCATTACGGGCGATGGTGGGTGAGGAAGATAATGGCTCGGGTACGAACTCTTTGCTCATGCGTTTTCCAGAAAATCACAGTATTTATGAGGGTAACCCGCTTCAGGGCCTGGTTCGAGGCACGGAGGGTCATGAAGTTATTTTAGAGTTTGTGATAAAATTCACCAATCCTGGTGATTGATCCGCCGCGGGGGCGTCCCTTCGGGGGCGGCGGCGTTCATCCTTTATTGGTGTAGAAAGCTGCCAATTCCTGATTATATCTGATTACTGTGATTTTTCATAGTTCAGATGCGAACTCTTTGCTCATGCGTTTTCCAGAAAATCACAGTATTTATGAGGGTCACCCGGCTGATGCATCTCTAGTCATCAGCCTGATAGTAATAGAATTCACCCCGTGATTTTTGCTCCCGGTCAAGGAACGATTCGGGTTTGTTGATCCTTGGCCTTCCGCTCTGGTCCCGGCGGAAGGTGACCTCAAGCGCCCTGAGGAACCGGTTCATTCCTTCCCGCATCTTAAACGGTCCGGCTGCAGTGCCCTGCCTGCCCGGCACCCCTTCAAAAACTAATATCCGCTCACTGATCATGTCGATGAGGTAAATGTCATGATCGATCACCATAATGCCGACCGCTTTTCCCTCGGCGTGGTGTTTGATCATCCTTGTCACTTTGACCCGCTGTTCGACATCAAGGTGGGCACTGGGTTCATCAAGTATGTAGAGATCGGCATCCCGGGAGAGGCACCCGGCGATTGCCACCCGCTGGAGCTCCCCTCCGCTCAGGGAATCCACAGGAGACTGGAGGATGACTTCAAGCGAGAGCAACTCCAGGATCTCGTGCTGGTAAAGGGAGGAATCAAATTTTGTCGTCTGGCGGCGGAGGTACATCTCCACGGTCTCAGAAGTATCTGCCTTGACATACTGGGGTTTATAAGAAATGCGCAGGGACGTTTCAATTTTTCCTGTCGAAGGTGTTTCAACGCCGGCGAGGAGTTTTGCAAACGTGCTCTTGCCCATACCGTTGGCTCCGACAACTCCCAGCACTTCGCCGGATTTGATCGTCCCCCCGGTAACACTCAGATGAAAGGTCTCATATTCCTTTGTCACTGCCGGGATCTCAAAGAGGGGTTCCCGGTCCGAACCCTTATCATGAGCCCGTTTTTCAAAGATCACCTGCGTGTCCCGGAAACGGACATTCTCCTCGACAAGATATCCGTCGAGATACTGGTTGATACCTACCCGGACTCCCTTGGGACGCGTGATGATCCCAAAGACCGCCGGTTTCCCGTACCCTACGTGCACGGTATCTGCAAGCATGTCGAGGATCGCAAGATCATGCTCAACGATCACCACAGGGCGCTCTGCCGCCAGGTCCCGGATCAGTTTGGCGGCAGCAATCCGCTGGTAAATATCCAGGAACGGTGTTATTTCATCAAAAAAATAGAGAGCGGCATCCCGTGCAAGGCATGCAGCAATCGCTACCCTCTGCAATTCCCCGCCGCTTAAAGTGGTAATGTCGTGATCGAGGATCGCATCGAGCTTCAGTAACGGAAGGATTTCTGCCAGCTTTTTGCGTTCATCGGTTGTCGTTAACAGCTTCCTGACAGTGCCGGAAAAAACATTGGGAATATAATCGATATATTGCGGTTTTGATGCGATTTTTATGCTCTTTTTTGAGACCGTCTGGAGATAATCAAAGAGCTCAGTCCCCGCGTAGCGTTTTAAAATCTCTTCCCATGCGACTTCGTTATCGAAGTTGCCGAGGTTGGGGCGGAGCAGCCCGGAAAGGATCTTGACCGCCGTGCTCTTACCAATACCGTTTGCGCCAAGGATTCCTGTTACCTTCCCTTCGACCGGTATGGGCAGGCCATAGAGGGCAAAACCGTTCTTCCCGTACCGGTGGGTCGGGTGCTCGAGCTCTTCGGGAAGGCTTACGATATCAATCGCGTCAAAGGGACACTTTTTTATGCAGATGCCACACCCAACACAGAGCTCTTCTGAGATGACTGCCTTGCCATCCACACCTATACTGACGGTTTCATCCCCGGTCCTGACCCGGGGGCAGTAGAGGATACATTCGGTGCCACATTTTTTTGCATGGCAACGGTCTTTGTGAACGATTGCGATTCTCATGGGGATCCCAAAAGAGGAAGTATTATTTCAGTGCCGGGGATAACGAGGTCAACAGGATCGTCCATGTCATGAACCAGAATGCAAAGGTCATGAATCCCTGGTAGAACCAGTCTTTTGCACCCAGTTTCGAGGTATCCATTCCCATGAACATGAAGAGATGCTTCTGGAGCACGACGCCGGCAAGCATGAGCATGAATGCCAGAAAACCGTTTGCCTGAACCCCGGCTGCGTCGGGTATCCCTCCCGACCAGTACGAGAGAATACCGGCAATAATTCCAATCAGGGACGCCGCAAGGGTCCGTTTGATACGGGCAACGTGTTCAGCCTGTTTTTCTGCCTTTGTTTTCTCTTTTTTTGTCAGGGCAGGTTTTTCTTCATGTGTAACTTCACTCATCCCGCTTCACCAGTAGTCTTAATTTTTAGTGCGCATGCCATATGTAATTTGGTTTCAGAACGGGCTGGCATATTGACATTTCAGGGTAACCCGGATTTCCGTGTATAGTCTGATGAATTCCGGACGTAAAAAAGATGGTTTTACCCGGCAGGTATAGTCCGGTACCCTCCAGAAATCTCATTCATAAAATAATTACCTTAATTACATCCGGTGTATTTTTCATATCAGGCAGTTCACCTTCATTTCAGGACATTTCCGTTTTTTTTTTATTTACGACCCAATCAGCATATATATTGTCTGATTTCATGATTGTACGATGTTGCACCAGATAACAATCCTGGAGGCGCTTTTCCTGGGACTGGTCCAGGGATTCACGGAATGGCTGCCCATATCAAGTTCAGGGCACCTTGTTATCCTCCAGGCCCTCCTCGATGTGTCTGTGCCTTCGGAATTCGATATCGTCATCATGGCAGGAAGTATAGCGGCATTGATCCTGTATTTCCGTAAGAAAATCCTCTCCTTATTCACGGGCACCGTTGCGGGGGAACGCACCGCAATCAACTACGTCATCCTGATACTGGTATCGGGTATTCCCACTGGAATTATCGGTTTTGCCGGGAGGCAGTTTTTTAAATCCCTGTTCGGCCAGCCGGTTATCGTCAGTATATTTATTGTCATAACCGGCATTTTTCTCTTCGTTGCGTCATGGCCATGGCA